>JABHHM010000521.1 GCA_018671575.1 Methylococcales bacterium
TATATCTACGCATTTTAATTTTTCTGAAAATAATGAACTCACCAATTTGATGATGCTTATTTTACCATAATTTTTCATGTTTTTATCGTAATATCAGGTGATTACAGCAGTTTTTATAAATTAAACTTTCGGATTCAGGTAGATGTTAAAGAATATAAATTAAAGTTTTTTACTGTTTTTATTCTGAGTAAATTAGTCAACTTTATGGCTTGCAGGTAGATTAACGGGTTTATTGACGTTTCTGCAACAAGCGTAATGATGAACTGCGGTATTTGGTGGATTAATTGTAAAGTATTACTGAAGTTTTAATTTTCGTTCTTAAACCTAAATAATCGGTCGAACTTAAATTTAACCTGACAGTTGGTAATCTGGAATGTATACTGTCGAACTCATAAAATATAAATAGATAAAATAATAAAACCCATGGCTGACTCAACAGAAATGCACCGACGGCGTACCTTTGCCATCATTTCACATCCCGATGCGGGAAAAACCACACTGACTGAAAAACTACTGTTATTTGGTGGTGCTATTCAGTTAGCAGGAACCGTTAAGGGGCGAAAATCATCCCGACATGCGACTTCAGACTGGATGGAAATGGAAAAACAAAGAGGAATTTCGATAACGACCTCTGTCATGCAATTTGAGTATAATGATAGCGTTGTCAATTTATTAGATACTCCTGGTCATGAAGATTTCTCGGAAGATACCTATCGAACATTAACGGCAGTTGATTCAGCGTTAATGGTGATCGATTGTGCGAAAGGGGTTGAAAACAGAACCATTAAGCTGATGGAAGTGTGTCGTTTGCGTAATACACCGATTATTACGTTCATCAATAAACTTGACAGAGAAGGGCGTGATGCCATTGAGTTATTGGATGAAGTCGAAAGTATTCTTAATATTAAATGCGCACCAATTACTTGGCCCATTGGTATGGGAAAACGCTTTAAAGGTGTTTTTAATATTGAAGAAGAAACCGTGCATTTATATGATCCAACTCATGGTGGTAAAATCAATGAAGGTGAAGTCATAAAGGGTCTGGATAATCCTCGGTTGAGAGAAATATTGGATGATCAAGTTGACGAATTATTGGATGAAATTGAATTGGTTAAAGGTGCAAGTCACCGCTTTGATCATGATGCCTATTTAAATGGAGAGTTAACCCCCGTCTATTTTGGTTCAGCGATCAATAATTTTGGCGTACAGGAGTTGTTGGATAGTTTTGTGGTGAATGCTCCAGCCCCTATGGATCGATCCGCATTAACTCGTGAAGTTAAGTCTTCGGAAGAAAAATTCAGTGGTTTTGTGTTTAAAATTCAAGCCAATATGGATCCTGCTCATCGCGATCGAATTGCTTTTTTACGAGTGTGTTCTGGTGTTTATAATAAAGGAATGAAGTTTAAGCATGTGCGTTTAAAACGTGATGTGATGGTTAATAACGCGCTGACTTTTCAAGCAGACTCAAGAAAAAATGTAGAAAGTGCGTTTGCTGGCGATATTATTGGTTTACATAATCATGGAACCATTCAAATAGGGGATACTTTTTCTCAAGGTGAGGATCTAAAATTCATCGGGATTCCTCATTTTGCGCCTGAATTATTTAGGCGAGTGGTGTTAAAAGATCCTCTGAAAATGAAAGCTTTATCGAAAGGCGTGACTCAGTTATCTGAAGAAGGAGCAACACAAGTTTTTAGACCAATGAAAAATAACGACATTATTTTGGGTGCAGTGGGTATTTTACAATTTGATGTGGCTGCAGAAAGGTTAAAAACTGAATACAAAGTTGAGTGTGCCTTTGATAACATCTCTGTTGCTACGGCTCGTTGGGTTAAATGTGATGATGAAAAAATGCTCGAAAGTTTTAAGATTAAAGCCTATGCCAATCTTTCGGTAGATGGTGCTGGGCATCTGGTTTATTTGGCAACTACTCGAGTCAATCTGGATTTAACCATAGAGCGATGGCCTGACATTGAATTTAATGCAACCATGGAACATTAACTAAGAATGAATGCCGAAGTTGACCAAATATCGATCCAGCAATTCTCCGAAAAAGCTTATCTTGACTACTCAATGTATGTCATTTTGGATCGAGCATTGCCAAATATTGGTGATGGATTAAAGCCTGTTCAACGTCGTATTATTTATGCAATGTCGGAACTTGGGTTATCAGCAATATCTAAACATAAAAAATCAGCCAGAACAGTGGGTGATGTTTTAGGTAAATTTCATCCGCATGGTGATACCGCTTGTTACGAAGCTATGGTGATGATGGCTCAAGACTTTTCTTATCGTTATCCCATTGTGGATGGTCAGGGTAACTGGGGTTCTTCCGATGATCCCAAGTCATTCGCTGCGATGCGTTATACGGAAGCTCGTTTAACGGCCTACGCAAAAGTGTTGTTGGATGAAGTGAAAAAAGGCACGGTTGACTGGACTCCTAATTTTGATGGTACTTTGGTTGAGCCTAAATTATTGCCCGCTCGTTTGCCTAATGTTTTGCTCAATGGTTCAACAGGTATTGCGGTGGGAATGGCAACGGATATATTGCCACATAATTTAATTGAAGTTGGACAAGCCTGCATCTATTTATTGGATCATCCAAAGGCAACATTGGATGATATTTCCAGCATTATTATTGCCCCAGATTTTCCCAGTCATGCAGAAATTATTACACCCAAATCAGACATTAGAACATTATATGAAACAGGTTATGGTTCGATAAAAGTTCGAGCATTTTATACCAAAGAAGATGGAGATGTTGTCATAACCGCATTACCCTATCGTGTATCAGGTGCAAAAATTGTTGAACAAATTGCCAACCAAATGCGGGCAAAAAAATTGCCAATGGTCGATGATGTCAGGGATGAATCAGATCATAAAAACCCCAATAGAATTGTTATTGTTCCACGATCAAATAGAGTGGATAGTGACGCATTAATGTCTCATTTATTTGCCACAACTGATTTAGAAAAAAGTTACCGTGTTAACTTCAATATGATCGGTTTGGACGGCAAACCTCAAGTTAAAAATTTACTCAATATATTGACTGAATGGTTGGTGTATCGAATTCAAACCGTGAGAAAACGTTTGCAGTTTCGATTGGATAAAGTGTTAGAACGTTTGCATGATTTAGACGGTTTATTGATTGCTTTTTTAAATCTGGATGAAGTTATTAGAATTATTCGTACAGAAGATGAACCAAAACCCGTATTAATTAAGCGTTTTAACCTTTCTGATCGACAAGCTGAAGTCATTTTGGAAACCAAATTGCGCCATTTGGCCCGATTGGAAGAAATGAAAATCAGAGCTGAACAAAAAAACTTGGAAGATGAACGGCTAAAGCTTGAAAAGATTTTGAATTCTGAAAGACGTTTGAAAACACTGGTCAAAAATGAAATATTAGAAGATGTCGAAAAATATGGTGATGACCGATGTTCACCGTTGGTTGAACGATCAATCGCTGTGGCATTAACCGACGAAGATTTAAACCCTGCGGAACCGATTACCGTTGTATTGTCTGAAAAAGGTTGGGTCAGAGCGGCTAAAGGGCATGATATTGATGCAGAGTCACTGACCTACAAGTCAGGTGATGAATATCATTCATCGGTTAAAGTGAAAAGTAATCAATCCATTGTGTTTTTAGACTCAACAGGGCGTAGCTATTCATTGTTGGGTTCTACATTGCCTTCTGCACGAGGCCAAGGCGAACCTTTGACTGGGCGCTTCAACCCACCTGCTGGCGCATTTTTTACCAACGTATTTGCTGGTGATGATGATGATAAATATCTGATGGTTTCTGATGCAGGCTACGGATTTGTTGCAAAATTTTCAGACATGTTGAGTAAAAATAAAGCGGGTAAAGCCCTGTTGACCTTGCCAGAAGGAGCCAAGGTATTAAACCCAAAGATTATCAACAGTGTACAGGATGATATGTTAGCGGCAGTGACCAATGAAGGTCGTTTATTGATTTTTTCATTGAATAAATTACCTATGTTGTCAAAAGGTAAGGGAAATAAAATTATCAATATATCTCCCGCTAGAGTCGCATCAAGGACTGAATTTGTTGTGGACATTGTATTGATTCAAATGGAAGAAAATTTAATGATACATTCTGGGCAACGTCATTTTACTTTGAAAAAAGACGATATCGAGCATTATCGTGGTGAACGAGGTCGGCGTGGCAATAAGTTACCGAGAGGATTTCAGCGTGTTGATCATTTATCTGTTATCTCAAAAGAAAAAGAGCAAGCTTAGGGTTGGTTCAAAATTAACCTTTACATTTGTCCGCTCTTTTGCCCACAGATCGTGTTACTCAAACAGTTTCATCGTTCGACTATGCGCCTGTTTTCATACCTTGCTTGTGAACAAAATTTCTTCAAAAATAGTAAAGGTTGTTTTTGAATCATCCCTTAGCCCAGTGGTAATGTGTATTCATCCTTATGATTAAGATTGAACCACAATTCATTAAAATTATCTCCATCTTGATCGTGGTTATTCTATTTGGCGTACTGTTAATCAGTTATATCAATAGTCAAGCCATTGATCATTCACAACATCAGCAGTCTTTGTCATATCTGAATCAACTGAAAACACAGAACCACCTGATTAATGAAGCGTTACTTCAATTAAAGGCTGGGCAACAAACTCATTTTGACCCGTTGACTCAATCCGTCCAGATATTTGAAAAAACATTGTCTGATGCATCACTTTTCATCATCAATACTGTTAATTCATCAAAATTAGATGAATTAACAGTTGTTACGCAGAAAAAGCATTTTGCTATTGAACAATTTAAAACACATTTTGCGTTGCAAAAAAATTCACTGGCGTATTTACCACTGATCAGTCATCAGTTTGTTTTAAATACAAAAAGCAATGCTCCATTTTCAAGAGAGTTAATACACTTGACCGTGCAATCAATTCTTTCTTTTAGTCTTTCAAATAACGTTAGCCAAAAGAACCATGCCAAACAATATATTACAAAGTTAGAGTCTCTATTAAAAGATGATAAAAATGCATCTATTGAATTACGTGATGTTTTTCTCCGCCATGCAAAATTAATCATTAAAAGTCATTCAGACATGAATCTCGCCATTGACTTTGTTCAACGTGGATTAGTCACTCGCATCATTGATGAATTATCAGTAGATTATTTACAAAAACATCAACAACAAATTGAAATGGCTTATCGGCATCGATTGATGCTGTATGTAGTTTCATTGTTATTGCTGAGCGGAATTATTATTGTTTTTGTTCGATTGCAAGGTTTGTCTAGGCATTATAAGCAAGTAATACACGAAATTGATTTTCAAAAATATGCTTTGGATCAACATGCTGTCGTCAGTATCACTGATGTCAAAGGTAATATCGTTTATGTCAATGACAAATTGTGCCAACTCAGTGGTTATCATCGTGATGAGTTGATAGGAAAAAATCATCGACTGTTAAAATCAGATGAGCATGATCAATATTTTTTTAAGGATATGTGGAAGACCATATCTAATGGCCAAGTATGGCACGGTGAAGTTAAAAATCGAAAAAAAGATGGAGGTTTTTATTGGGTCAATTCCTCCATTATTCCTTTTCTAAATAAGTCAGGAAAACCTTTTCAGTATGTTTCCATTCGCACAGAAATATCTGCACGTAAAAAGTTAGAAGAGAAAATGGTGGCACAAAATCGTTTTCAGCATGCGGTGATGAACAGTGTTGGTGAAGGTGTTTATGCGCTGGATCAACATGGAATATGTACTTACGTGAATCATGAAGCCATTAGATTGTTAGGCTGGCCTGAAACAGAGTTAATTGGTCAAAGTATTCATCCAAAAATTCACTCACATACTGCTGAGGGCGCTTTTCTACCTGCAAAAGAATGCCCCATTATGCTGACGGTGAAAACGGGAGATACTTTTCGTTCAGATAATGAGTTATTTGAAAGACAAGATGGTTCAACTTTTCCTGCCTCCGTTGTCTCTATTCCATTGCGAAATGAAAATAGCATCATTGGTTCTGTTGCTGCTTTTCAAAATATCAGTTTACGTAAACAGGCGGAAAAAGACGTGCTGAATGCCAAAAAAATTGCTGAAGATGCCAATATGGCAAAAAGTGACTTTCTTGCCAACATGAGTCATGAAATTAGAACACCAATGAATGCCATTATTGGATTGTCGTATTTGGCGTTGGAGAGTGATTTAACCCAAAAGCAAAGAAGCTATATTGAAAAAGTTCATCGTTCAGCAGAATCATTATTGGGTATTATCAACGAAATTTTAGATTTTTCTAAAATTGAGTCGGGTAAAATGAAACTTGAATCCATTGATTTTCGTTTAGAAACCGTGCTTGATAATTTGATTAATTTGATCGCTCTAAAAGCTGAGGAAAAGGGCATTGAATTGTTGTTATCAATTGAATCCAATGTTCCTCAAGCATTAACAGGAGACCCCTTGAGGTTGGGGCAGGTATTGGTCAATCTTGCTAATAATGCCATCAAATTCACTGAAAAAGGTGATGTTATTATTCGAATTCATCGGTTGAAACAGCATGATAATAATGTTGAGCTTGGGTTTTCCATTGCTGACAGCGGTATTGGAATGTCTAAGCAACAGCAAGCTAAATTGTTTCAATCGTTTAGTCAAGGTGATAGTTCGACTACTCGTCATTATGGTGGAACGGGGCTGGGGTTGGCAATCAGTAAAAAAATTGTTGAATTGATGGGGGGAACAATAAATGTAACTAGTCAGGTGGGTGTTGGAACAATATTTGTTTTTAGTGTGAAATTAGGTTTGCAAGACGGGCAATGCTTTGCTCAGGATGAAGCAATAAATTCTATAAATTTCGATAAGTTACATGTTTTAGTGGTGGATGATAATGCCAATGCACGAGAAATTATAACGTGTCAACTTGGTCAATATGGTATTGATGTCGATAGTGTTGATAGTGGAGCTGAAGCGTTAAATATTATCCGACAATCGACTGAAAATAATAAACCATATGATGTTGTTTTTATGGATTGGAAAATGCCTGTGATGGATGGTTTAACGACTGTTGAAGAGCTTCGAAAATTACCTGATTTATCCTGTTTGCCTACTGTTATTATGGTAACTGCTTTTGGCCGAGATGAGCTTATTCAGGTTGCAGGTGAGCAAACCATTCAAACTATCTTGACCAAACCATTTAATGTAAATGACCTAACTCATAGTATTGCTCAGGCTTTGGGTCAAAAAATGGAATTGCCATTATCAAGCAATCAACAAAATACCACAATTAGTCAAGCCGTTAAGCAATTGAGTGGGGCAAAAATATTATTGGTTGAAGATAATTTGATTAATCAGGAATTAGCACTTGAATTATTAGCTCGAAATGGCATGTTGGCAGACCTTGCTGTTAATGGTATGGAAGCTATTTATGCGTTGGAATCGAATGATTATGATGGTGTTTTAATGGATATTCAAATGCCTGAAATTGATGGCTATACGGCGACTCAAACATTACGCCAACAAGAAAAATATAAAAAGTTACCCATTATTGCCATGACTGCCAATGTGACAGTGGATGATTTAGAAAAAATTAAACAGTCAGGTATGAATGATTGCATTGCCAAGCCAGTGAATGTACTGGACATGATGACAACCATGGCAAAATGGATTACACCTGCAAATCCTTTGGCAATGATGGGGCATGAACAAAGTTACACAGAAGAAAATATTGCCCTAAAAATTAGTGGTGTAGATACAAAAAAAGGTCTTGATATTGCTCAAAATGATTTGATCTTGTACGCTAAATTATTAAACTTGTTTGTCGAAAATCAAACGGACTTTATCGCTCAATTTAAAACAGTCAGTAAAACAGATAATGCACAAGCTGAACGACTTGTTCATACTTTGAAAGGGGTTGCAGGTAATATTGGTGCAACCGAAATTCAGCAAGTTGCTAATGAAATAGAGGCATCTTGTCATCAACAACAAGCAATCAATGATTCAGTGTTGAGTCATTTGGGTGCTTTGTTAGAGAATACATTTAATAGTATACGGTATTGGCAAGCGAGCATGATACAGCCAGAAGAAAATATTCCAGTAGAAAACAAATCAATAAAAAATGATCCCCGGCTGATTGATTTAAGAAAATTATTGGAAGAAGACGATGCTGAAGCAACTGACTTAATCAATGAATTGTTGCCAGATATGGTAGAAAAAAACCAAGTTCTACTAAATAAGCTAAATTATTGTATTGGTCAATATGATTTTGAACAGGCGTTAGAATTATTATCACAAATTGAATATTCGGAGTAGAGGGCAAATAATGGCTCAACAGCAAAACCAGAAAACTGTTTTAATTGTAGATGACACACCTGAAAATATTGATGTATTGAGAGGTGCCGTTAAAAATGACTACAAAGTTAAAATAGCAACTAATGGCAAAAAAGCATTGTCTATTGCTCACAATAATCCTAAGCCAGATATTATTTTACTGGATATTATGATGCCAGAAATGGATGGTTATGAAGTTTGTCGTCGATTAAAAGAAGACATCAGTACCGCAAAAATTCCTGTTATTTTTATCACTGCAAAGACTGACATGGAATCAGAGGTGCGTTGTCTTAAACTTGGAGCCGTTGATTTTATCAGTAAACCCATCAATCCTCCTGTTGTTCAATTACGTGTTAAAACACAATTATCGCTTTATGATCAAAATAGAGCACTTGAAATGAAAGTGGGTGAGCGCACTGCAGAATTAAATGAAACACGTCTTGAAATTATTCGACGATTGGGACGTGCAGCCGAGTATAAAGATAATGAAACAGGCATGCATGTTATCAGAATGAGCCATTATACACGATTAATGGCTGAAAAAATGGATTTTGATGAAGCAACAGTTGATCTCATCTTTAATGCCGCACCCATGCATGATATTGGTAAAATTGGAATTCCAGACAAAATTTTACTCAAACCTGGAAAATTAGATGCTGATGAATGGAAAATCATGAAATAACATGCTGAGTTTGGGGGTGAAATCATCGGTGAACACGGTTCTCCTTTGATGCAAATGTCTCGAAAAATTGCAGTGAATCATCATGAGAAATGGGATGGCAGTGGTTACCCAAGGGGAATTGCTGGTGAAGAAATACCTTTAGAAGCACGAATTGTGGCGATTGCTGATGTTTTTGATGCATTAACCAGTGAGCGTCCTTATAAAAAAGCATGGTCTGTTGAAAAAGCGGTTGGACTATTAAAAGAAGAAGCTGGACATCATTTTGATCCTGATTTGGTGCCGATTTTTGAATCTATTTTAGAAAAAGCCTTAGAAATTAAAGCTGATTTTACCGATGATATATAAAATGCTCAATAAAATGATGTAAGTGCCGATAAGAATAGAGAAGCTACTAATAATCATGGAAGAAAAATAACATGGATGCAATTCAAACCAGAGTAAAAACATTTTGTGATGTTTTTTCAAAAATCAAATGGAATGTTCAAGCCAACAAAAATTTATCCCACAAGGGGATAAGTTCACTTCGAGCAGACGAGTTGCTCAACTCAGCTTTATCTTCTGAACAAGGGTTTCAGCGTGCATATGATATTTTATTAGGTGCAAAGCAGTATGATAAATCAGTTTATGTCATTGGCAATGGAGGGAGTGCCGCGGTTGCATCACATATTGTTAATGATTTGGTGAATCAAGCGAGTATCAGTGCCAGCACTATTCATGAGCCTGCATTGTTGACTTGTATGGCCAATGATTATGGTTTTGATCAATGTTATTCAACACTTTTATCTAAAATAGCACGTCCAGGCGATGTGTTGATTGCCATCAGCAGTTCAGGGGGGTCTAAAGATATCATCAATGCGGTGGATGTGGTGAATGATATTGGTGGTAAAACTATCTCACTCAGTGGGTTTAATGATGAAAACCCATTGCGACTATTGGGTGATGTCAATTGTTGGTTGGATTCGAGTTCTTATGGAATTGTAGAAATTGGACATTTATTCATATTGCACGCATTGGCAGAAGAATTAGGAAAAATCCATGAATGACAAAAAGGTAAAGGTTGTTTCCCTTGAACAAATGGCTCAACATGCCACGCAATTTCAAACAGATAAAAAATCAATTGTATTATGCCATGGTACATTTGATTTAATGCATCCTGGTCATATAAAACACTTGCAACGAGCTGCCGAAGAGGGTGATTATTTATTTGTTACCATCACCGCTGATGATTTTATTAATAAAGGGCCTGGGCGTCCAGTTTTTACAGGGCAAATCCGAGCGGAAACTCTGGCATCATTAGATTGTGTTGTTTTTGTGGCCATTTGTCATAGCGCAACAGCAATTGAAGCCATTGATCAGGTTCGGCCTGATGTTTATGTGAAAGGCAGTGAATATCAAGTGGCTGCGGATGATGTCACGGGTAATATTCAGAAAGAAATTGATGCCGTCACAAAAAATGCAGGGCGAGTGTTTTATACCGATGAGCCAATACACAGTTCAACCAAGCTGATTAATGAGCATTTTTGTGTCTTTGAGCCTGCAACTAAGCTATTTTTAGAAAAATTTCGTGATCAATATACCAGCAAACAAATCATTGAAATGTTGGATGAATTGAAAAATAAGCGTGTCGCTGTTGTTGGTGATGCGATTATTGATGAATACCATTATTCGGAGTCATTAGGGCAAAGCGGTAAAGGCAATGTTATGGTGGTTCAATACAATAACGAAGAACGTTTTGCGGGTGGCTCAATAGCGGTGGCTAATCATCTGGCGGGTTTTGTTGAAAATGTGGCTTTAGCAACGGGTTTGGGTAAGAAAAAATCACACCAGGCTTATATAGAATCTAAATTAGCCAACAATATTGATCCCCAGTTTTTCTTTTATGAAAATGCTTCAACTCTGGTTAAAAGGCGTTATGTGACCAGTGATATGGCAAAACTATTTGAGGTCTATTTTTGTGATATAGAGCAATCAAATGAGTTAGATGATGAAGCTTGTCACTGGATGCAACAATCGTTGAAAAGCTACGACATCGTTGTTGTTCCCGATTTTGGTAATGGTTTTATCAGTCCTGTGATGGTGAATGGCTTAGTGGAATATTCGAATTATTTGGCAGTCAATACCCAAATAAACAGTGGTAATCGTGGTTTTCATGTGATCAATCGTTACAGTCATGTTGATTTTGTCTCACTCAATGAGCCTGAGGTCAGGTTGGCAGCACATAACTTATATGACCCAATAGAACAAGTCGCCAAACAAGTCGGTGAGCGAGTCAATGCCAAACAAATTGCCATTACTCAAGGTCCAAAAGGTGCTGTTTTAATGGATCTGGAAAATGAAAAAAAATACCATGTTCCTGCCTTGTCTACCAAAGTCGTGGATCGCATCGGTGCAGGAGATACTTTTTTGTCATTGACTGCTCTTTGCTCAGGCAGTGATTTACCCGCTGATTTATCTGTATTTGTTGGTAGCGTGGCTGCGGCTTTAGATGTTTTAGTGGTGTGTAATCGTGAACCGACAAAACCTGTTGATTTATATAAATATATGACAACTTTGTTGAAGTGATGAATTGAGATGCCGTGAATAGGCCAGTTTGGAAAATAACTTTCTGACGGGTAAATATTTAAATGTTCAGGTATTGGTCTATTTTTTTAGCATGAAGACAATGAAGAAA
>JABHHM010000524.1 GCA_018671575.1 Methylococcales bacterium
AAATTGGACATATTATCCCGCAGGTTTTCTTTTTTCAGTCCTTTCAATTTTTTGTAATCTTTTACTGTTTTATCCGACCAAGCTTTGGTTATTTCATTGGTTAAAATTGCATATTCCAAACCGATCTGCATTCCTCTTTCCTGCCATTCGTCGGTCAGTTCTTTTCTCACTTCAATGCTTTTCAGTCGCTGGTTTATCCAATCTCTGGAGTAACCTTTTTTCAGATAGGTTGCCATTGCCCGATCAAAAGCCAATTCTGGATCTTCTGTTTCATCCATCCTTTCTGCACCAACTTTTGCAAGCCATCTTTTAAATGGTTCAGCTTTTGGCGATGGAATGGATTGAATAATCCGAAAAATACCTTCTGTATCAGATGCTTGTATATTTCTCAATTTTCCATCCGATGCGGTCATTTTAACTGGGGTACAAATTGTACCCCAGTTGCTACTTAACTCAGAATCTCTGGATCGCATTTTCTTGATATACTGTTTTACATCTTTACTGTCTGATAAAACCTGAACCACATCTTGCACAGAAAAATACCAAAGCTCTTTATCTTCATCCCAATGCGTTCTAATGGATTGATCTTGAAACAGTTGAATTTTATTTGCTTTATTCATAACAACGTTTTTATTGTTGCTAGAACGCTGGCACTTTCTTTATCCAACTCAAGCATTTCAGCCAATATCGCTTTTGGACTACGCAACGGAGCTTCTTCGGGTGTGTTTGGATTTTTCACAGAAAGATCAAATGATGTTTGATCAATATCACTGATTTTTATTTTCCAAGAATTTTCACTCTCAGCTTGTGTTTTTTGTAGCTCAACAAACTCGGATAAATCGTTTTCATTCAAAGGATTGGTCTTACCTAAGTTTCTATCCAGATTTAGTTGATAAAACCAAGTATCCGTGGTTGCTTTACCTTTTTCAAAGAACAGAACAACTGTTTTCACACCTGCTCCCGTAAATACGCCACCAGGCATATCTAAAACGGTGTGTAAATTGCAACAGGTCAGTAGTTCTTTGCGTAAGGCGATAGAGGCATTGTCAGTATTACTCAAAAAGGTATTTTTAATGACAATTCCAGCTTTTCCACCTGCTTTTAGAATTTTAATAAAATGCTGTAAAAACAAAAAAGCGGTTTCGCCTGTTTTTATGGGAAAATTTTGTTGGACTTCGGCTCGTTCTTTACCACCAAATGGAGGATTGGCTAATACGATGTCATAACGATTTTTTTCTTGAATATCTGACAAATTTTCTGCCAGCGTGTTGGTGTGAATAATGTTGGGAGCTTCAACTCCATGCAAAATCATATTCATGATGCCAATAATATAGGCGAGTGATTTTTTCTCTTTACCGTAGAAAGTGCTATTTTGTAACGTCTCACTATCACTGGTTGATAATTTTTTTGATATTTTCAAATGTTCAAAGGCTTCAACCAAGAAACCAGCGGATCCTACAGCACCATCATAAACACTATTGCCAATTTCAGGATTGACTACTTTGACAATGGTTTTAATCAATGATCGAGGGGTATAATATTCTCCACCATTACGCCCTGCATTACCCATGTTCTTGATTTTACTTTCATACAAATGGCTCATTTCATGTTTTTCTGCGTGGGTTCTGAATCGCAACGCATCAATGAGGTTGACCACTTCTCGTAAATTGTAACCACTTTGAATTCTATTTTTTAGTTCAGTAAAAATTTCACCGATTTTATATTCAATGGTATTTGCATTTTCAGCATTTGTTTTGAAGTTTTTTAGATAGGGAATCAGTTTGATATTAACAAAATCGACAAGATCATCACCAGTTAAGGCATTGTGGTCAATTTTCCCATTGTCCAGTTTGGGTGCTGCCCATTTATTCCATTGAAATTCAGTGGCGATGATTTTATGGTAGTTTTTTCCAGATAATTCAGCGGCAGTTTGTTTGTCTTTTTCCAGATCATCCAGATATTTTAGAAATAACACCCATGATGTTTGCTCCACATAATCCAACTCATTTCCACATCCATCATCCTTGTGAAGTATATCGTCTATATTTTTAAAGGTTTGTTCAAACATTGATTAGAGTCATCTATATCTCATGAGAATTTAGGTACAGTTAAAACCGCACACCAGAGCATTTAAATGTACGGAAAAAATGATAGCGTACCCATTATTTATATAGACATCTATTACAATAATAATCGTCTCAGATCAGACAAGACATACCCCATATAAGTTGTAAATCTAGCAGCCAAAGCACCATCAATCACTCGGTGATCGTAGGATAATGACAACGGCAACATCAATCTTGGTACAAATTCACCTTCTTTATAAACAGGTTTAATGGATGATCGTGAAACGCCTAATATAGCCACTTCTGGAGCATTGACTATTGGTGTAAAGGCAGTGCCACCAACACCACCTAGACTAGAAATGGTAAAACAACCGCCTTGCATGTCACTAGGCATTAGCTTCTTATCACGGGCTTTAACGCTGATTTCACCCAATTCTTTTGCAAGATCATACAAGCTTTTCTTGTCAACATCTTTCACGACAGGGACAACCAATCCATTCGGTGTATCGACTGCAATCCCAATATTAAAATATTTTTTCATGATCAATTCTTCACCACTATTGTCCAGCGAAGCATTAAATGTTGGAAATTTTTGTAATGCCGCAACCGATGCTTTCATTAAAAAAACCAGCGGTGTTAATTTAAAACCTTGTGATTTGGCCTCTTCGGCATGAGATTTTCTAAAAGCTTCAAGATCGGTAATATCAGCTTCATCAAATTGTGTCACATGAGGGATGGTCACCCAACTTCTGTGTAAATTTTGTCCACTGAGTTTTTGAATTTTTGATAACGCTTTTGTTTCAGTCTCACCAAATTTTGAGAAATCAATGGCGGGCGCAGCAATCGTTGAAACACCTGTGCCAGATGATTGAGGATTATTCAATGCTTGGCTGACAAAAAGCTCAATATCTTCTTTCAAAATTCGATTTTTACGTCCAGAGCCGACCACTTTATTTAAATCAACGCCAAGCTTCCGAGCAAAACGACGAGTAGAAGGACTGGCATAGGCCAAACTATCTCCTGCTTGTGATTGAGCAACTTTAGCGACTGTTTTATTTTGTTGATCCCGCAAGGGGATAAGTTTCGTTTGAGCAAACGAGTTCCTCAACTCAGCTTTAACTGGAGCGGATTTATTTGCTTTGGCTGGTGATGATGTTTTAGGCTGTTCAACGGGTACAGATTCAGGTTTTTCTACTGTGGATTTACCATCAGCCTGAACCTCTATTTTCATAATAGCATGACCTTCACTAACCTGATCACCTTCTGCTACTAAAATTTCAGTAATTTTACCCGCATCAACCGCAGGTATTTCCATCGCAGCTTTATCACTTTCGAGTGTTAATAATGATTGTTCAACTTCAACCACATCTCCAATATTCACCAATATCTCAATGACATCAACATTATCAAAGCCACCAATATCAGGAATTATTATTTCTTTTATGTCTGACATTTATTTCTCCAAAATTTATTGTGTCACTGGATTTGCTTTTTCTGGGTCAAGGTTATATTTTTTCATTGCTTGATTCACCAATTTAACATCGACCACGCCTTCTTCGCTCAGTGCTTTTAAGGATTGCATAACGACATAATAACGATTAACTTCAAAAAAATGTCGAAGTTTTTCACGAGTATCACTTCGCCCATAACCATCCGTCCCCAATACGTGATAATTGGCTTTAACGTAAGGTCTGATTTGCTCAGCATAAAGTCTCATATAATCAGTTGCAGCAACCACTGGACCAGTCATTCCAGTCAAACAATCTTCAACATAACAGGTTTTTGCTTTATCATCGGCATGCATGGTATTCGTACGATGAACATCAATACCTTCTCGTCGAAGCTCGTTAAAACTGGTCACGCTCCAGACATTAGAGGTGATACCAAAATCTTTTTCCAATAAATCTGCCGC
>JABHHM010000330.1 GCA_018671575.1 Methylococcales bacterium
CCACTGTAGATTTTCTATAACGTTGCCTGGCTATTTTTGTATAGGGATAATTTCCATCATAGTTAACTTGCTCGGACAAAATAGTCTGTCCAAAAGAAAATGGGGACGTAGACCCTGCTCTTGCCGCATACTCCCACTCAGCTTCTGTCGGTAGCCTAAAATCTAAACTTGATTTTTTATTAAGACGTTTAATAAAAATTTGCACATCATCCCAAGACACATTCTCTACTGGACAAGTTTTCCCGCAATCAGCAAAAAATGCAGGATTATTTCCCATGACCGTTGTCCACTGAGCTTGCGTTACCTCATACTTTGATAACCAAAAACCATTGGTCAATGTCACCGAATGCAAAGTTTCATCTCCACGACGAGCAGATTCACTGATATCTGATCCCATATTAAAAGCACCAGGCTCAACCCAAACATATTCAATGCCTGTCACTGAATCAATCCAACTGGGTTTTTCCTTCAAATTCACTTTTAAATAAACAGCACTAGCCATCATTAATAACGAGACTAAACAAACAGCACCCAGTAACTTCCAAAAATATGATCTAAACCATTGAAAACTCTTTTTCACCTTAATAAAAAGACTATTTATCAACAGAAAAACAAATTTTTTCCCCCACAACAATACGTTTATTCTTGGTATCTTTTCTTTATTTTGTCGCCATTTTTCCTCAAAAAAAACACCCTGTTTTTCTAACTGCAGCCTATCAATCAAACCAACAAACATCTGGCCATGGCGTTTAGCACCAACTGTTAAAGGCTTAGGCATATTTTCTTTGACGGGAGGCCAGACAATATTTTGCCGAGATACAAATTTCAGTGCATTCCAGTCTTCTATGCTGGCCATGGGGATTAAATCATCAGGAACTTTTATAACCGCAGATAATAACAGAGGTGTTTTTAAATCTTCGTGTAATTGAATCAACAGTGGAAGAATCAATCGATAATCCAGTTGTTGTTTACTTATTAAATTTGCACAACCAATGACGTCATATTTCTCAAAAATCTCAACACCATCGACAAGCTTTTTTATTTCCTTGAGGTGCGAAGCATGATTATTGATGACTGCAAGACGTTCATCTCCAGTCAGAACAATACAAACATCTCTAACTGAGTGACCATTTTCATTGTATGTTTGACTACAAATTAAGAGCTTATCAATCATAAGCTTTATGGTTAACGGGTGACAAAATCAAAAGAATAAATTTCCTGATAATTATAGGGTTATATAAAATGTCTGGTTCGTATTATGATACAATTTTTAAAAAAATAAAATATTGCATCTCTTAAAACCACGGAGTTTTTATGCGCCCCAGCCAAATCAGTCTTGTTCTGAAAGAAGAATTTAATAGTATTTCTAAAGGACACCATACCCCTATTATGATATGGGGTGCGCCTGGTGCTGGAAAATCACAAATTGTTTTACAAGTCGCTGAACAACACCAAGTGCCATTGATTGATATTCGTTTATCACAAATGGAACCCAGTGATTTACGAGGCATTCCATTTCGAGTAGACAACAATGTCGAATGGGCAATCCCATCAATGTTACCCGACAAGCAAAAACACGGAGAATCGGGCATTTTATTTCTTGACGAAATCAACGCTGCCCCGCCCAGCGTTTCGGCTTCAGCATACCAGTTAATTTTAGATCGACGCTTGGGTAATTATGAAGTCCCTACAGGCTGGATTATTGTGGCGGCTGGCAATCGTCAAAGTGACCGTGGCGTCACCTACACTATGCCAGCACCATTAGCCAATCGTTTCAGCCATTTTGATTTTGATATTCACTTAGATGATTGGGTCATGTGGGCTTATGAACACAACATTGATGACCGAATCATCGCATTTTTACGCTTTAGACCCGAACTATTATTTGATTTTGACCCAGAACACAACCCCATTGCCTTTCCATCACCTCGTTCATGGGAATTTGCCCACCGTGCTTTACAGAAATTTGGTCATAATAAGGACATACTAACAGGAACCTTTCAAGCTTGTATCGGACTGGCGGCAGGCATTGAATTAGCGGCCTTTGTAGAGCACTTAGATAAGCTACCAGAGATCGAAAAAATTCTCAGTGGCGACAGTCAAATTGTTCCCACAGAAATTGACTTACAGTACGCTGTTGCAACCTCATTAATCGCCCATTGTATTAGACTAAAATCATCTCCTGATCGAGAGGTTACATTGGGACACATTTTAAACTATGCAAGTTGTTTCCCACAAAAAGAAATGGGAATCATGCTGGTTTCAGATCTGCACAGAGCCATCGGACAAGATTTATTTTCCATTGCCGAATTTTCTCCTTGGGCAAAATCTATTGCAGATGTGATGCTGTATTAATCTGATGTCAGATATAGAAACCAAAATAAGTGCCGCCAAAACCAAGCTCATACTGGACAAACCTTTTCTAGGCGCATTGGTTTTGAGATTACCTATGGTAGAAGCCGATGAAAGATGGTGCCCGACGTCTGCCACGGATGCCAAGTCAATTTTTTACAATCACGATTATTTTGATGCATTAAATATCAGCCAAATCCAGTTCGTTTTATCTCATGAAGCCCTACATTGCGCCTTATTACACTTTACTCGAAGACATCATCGCATTAAATCCAGATGGGATTTAGCTTGTGATTTTGCAATCAATCCCTTTTTGCTGAAAGATGGTTTAACTCCTCCCCCTGGAGTGATGGTTTTAGATGAATACGAAGGCATGACAGCCGAGGAAATTTACCCATTCATCGAAGACAATACAGAGGAACAAATAATGGATCGTCATCTTTACGATGACATTGATGATGATGGAAAAAATGAATCTGGCACTCATTCACTGCCACAAAATGCACAACAACAGCAAACCAGCCCTAGCAATCAAAACCCTGACAACAACCAACCGCAAACAAATTCAGCACAACCTGGTAACAGTCACCACAAAGAGCTCCCGCCCCCTTCCTTATCTGAACTAGAAAAACAACAACTGGCAACTCAATGGAAGCAACGCTTGGCTGGTGCAGCTCAACAAGCGAGTCAAGCAGGAAAGATGGGAGATGTCTTTGCCCGACTGGTTGACCATTTAATACAACCCACCCTATCCTGGCGCTTATTATTAACCAAATATATGATGACTTACGGCAGAGAAGATTATAGCTATTTTCGCCCTTCCAGACGTGAAGGCAATGCCATCATACCAGGATTACGCAGTGCTCAAATTGAAATTATTGTCGCTCTCGACACCAGTGGATCAATTAATTCCTCTGAAATAAAACAATTTTTATCCGAAATCAACGCCATTAAAGGACAAGTTCGAGCAAAAGTTACCTTACACGCTTGTGACCACATTCTTGACATTAATGGCCCCTGGCAATACGAACCTTGGGAAAATGCTGATTACCCCGCTCATTTTAACGGTGGCGGTGGCACCAGCTTCATTCCTATCTTTAATTGGATTGAACACAAAAATATTCATCCTGATTTATGTATTTATTTCACCGATGCCAAAGGTAAATTTCCCAAACACCCACCAAATTACCCTGTAATGTGGTTAGTCAAAGGGAAAGCTAAAACACCTTGGGGTCAACGAATTCAATTGAATTAATTATCATGGAACTATCAAACGAAGACTCATTAAGACTCAATGTCATGCTTAGCAACGCCAATGCCATTCGCATTGACGAAAACAAAATGATGGTTTACGGATTATCCGATGACAAAGAGTTTTCAATACAACTCAACCCCAATTGTAAAACTGAAAAGTATTTGAAGATGGTTCGTGAACTATTATCTACATTTGCCCTAGGTTCACCCAAAGGCTACCCCGTATTCATCAGTCGATGGATACGCATGGATCAATTAAACAATATTGATTTAAGCAAATTATTACTGCTAGGCGAACCTGAAGCCATTGTCGCCATCGCAGGATCAGCAACGTTAACCAATCAACTGGCAAAAAAGGCATGGTGGGCATCTCCCACGGCTGAAAATGCTCGTTTCATGCTAAAAAACCCAAATATTGCACAAGATACGATGGGTAAGGTACTGGCTCAATATTTGTTTGAATTCTTACCTTTTGAAACTGAATCCAAAGAAATATTAAATACCGTCCCTCTCATTTTGCAACGAGACTTAATCAATCAATCTCAAAAAGATAAATTATGGCTACAAGGCAAAAGAAAAAAAGTTTATAGACTTGGTTTTTTATTACAATGCCTCGACCAACTACCCAATGAAGCACCACAACGCAGTGATCTTGAAACCATCCGACAGTTTATTGAAAAAAACCAGTTAAAACATCCACTAACAGACCACCTAATTAAATGTTTGAGCCAACATGGGCAATCTTTTATTAAAACCTGTGAGGAAGTATTATTAAAACCAGGAGATCAAGACATGGTCTCCACTTTATTTACAGTCATGGAAAATTTATTCAGTCCTTGCCAACTTGAAATGAATGAGTTTGATCAAGTACAAGACATCATAGACTATACTGATACCCAAATAGATAAACTCATCAATTCATCTAATTTAAACCATTCATTGTTATCTCAACATTTCATGCTGGATGATATTAAGTCATTAATTATTCTAGCCCAACTCAAAGAATCACACGTCATGCCTATTCTTGTTCGTTCTTCAGCCATTGGAAGCGTTTTGAGAAAACAGCTTAATCCCATTTTTTCTCTGATTTTGATTCACATTAAAAACTTGCAAACTGCAAAATCGTAAATACAACTACTCGCACTAGGAGGCTGTCCGAAAATAGAGTTTGTGAAATTTACACCGCAACATATTGCGTTTTATTACTTGATAATACACTGTATATTGTGGTTAATTTTTAAAAGTTTGCATTCTCGGACAGCCTCCTAGTAAAAACCCCTAGACTTTTTCCAATAAACTACAACTCACTGTTTTTTCGACAATAAAAAAGTTATCCACAAAACCTGTGGATAACTCTGTGGATAAAACTCAATTGACAAGGTACAAAGCCCAACCAGTTAAGCTTTTTGTTAAAATGATCAAAAGTTGAACAGGCTATTTTTACCCTATTTATCATACACTTAACACAATTATAATTTACTTATATAGATTTTTCACAAAAAAAAATTTATAGCAAAATAAATTTTATTTGATGTGGATAACTCTTGACTTATTTTCTTTAATTGAAATTTAACATTGAAATTATTGATCTATAAAAAAGTATAATCGTCAATTTAAATTTTAAAATTTTTACAGGTATATTTTCCACTAGACATAGGTATTTACCCTAAAAAAACTCGTAAACCCCTGTTTTAGAATAGTAAACAGAGTTTATCCACAAAATCTGTGGATAACTCTGTGAATAACTCGCTATTGACATCTCAAACCCAGTACTACAACGCCCTTTATATTAGAATGGCAACATTTTAGACAACCAACAATACGCATATAATTCAATCACTTAACAAGTTAATAAAACACCAAATTAAATTTATTAACAATTTATTTTAAATAAAATTAAATTGAAATCAGTTGTGGATAAGTATTGACAAACACCATTAAAACTTATCACCAAATCGATACATTGCAGATAAATTCACATAAAAGCGAGTTGCATCCGATTCATACGTTTGTGCCGACGTGGTAATAAATGTTGATAAATTGGTCGTAGTGTTAGTTAGTTTGACAACATCCTTAATTTCACCTGAATATTTTCCAGTTCTAAAACCAGTGGTTGCCGATAAAGTAATGTGTGAACCAATATTGAGATTTACACCTGCTTTTAAGCCGACGCCATAACCGAAAATACTGACATTATCAGGAGTAAACGTCCCCGTTACATTGCCAACCGTCAAACTACTGCTAGTATCTGCTGTTGTATCACCATCAAAGCTACTATAATAAGAAAAGAATATTTCTGGTCCCGCCCAAATCCTTAATTTTTCCTTTCTGATTAAACCAAACCCCAACGTGTGACTCATATTAAGCCCTTTAAAACCATTCAAAGTGCTATTATTTCGCTCACTATTTTCAAACCCCACCGTCAAACGGTAATTCAGCAACTTGTCTTTAGCCAACGTGGTATCAAAAATAAAACCAAAACCTTTCAAGTCATTGTCTGAACTGAATGCCTGAGTCGAGGTGATATCACCATTAATATCAGTTTGATCTTGTGTGCCATCTTCACTTTCACTGCCAAAATGCGTATAGACACCGACACCAAATGCATGGGCATTTGAAAAACTTAAGAGTAACGCAATGAGAAACATTTTTTTCATACTGAATCCTTAATTAAAGAGTATCGCTATTTTATTGATAATTGATTATAGTAGATTTAACTTGATGATTTTCTCATCATCAACATCGATATAACTCAACTCAACCAATAAACTGATAACTGGTAAAATGCCTGCTTTAGAAATCAATCAACTAACTAAAACTTACGCCAATGGCTTCAGTGCTTTAAAAGGTATCAACTTAACGGTTAAATCAGGTGATTTTTTTGCTCTACTGGGTTCCAATGGCGCAGGAAAATCAACAACCATTGGCATCATTACCAGTTTAGTCAATAAATCATCGGGACAAGTAAAAATATTTGGTCATGATCTCGACACACAACCAGGTCTCGCTAAAACTTATGTCGGACTGGTCCCACAAGAATTTAATTTTAATATTTTTGAACCCATTATCGAGATATTGATTAATCAGGCGGGCTATTACGGCATTCCCCGAGAAGAAGCGACAGAAAGAGCGGAAAAGTACCTAAAACTACTCAATTTATGGCAATTCAGACGAACCATAGGGAAAAATTTATCAGGAGGGATGAAACGTCGATTAATGATTGCACGAGCCTTAATTCATCACCCCAAATTATTAATTTTAGATGAACCAACAGCAGGAGTCGATGTTGAAATCAGGCACTCAATGTGGCATTTTTTGCGAAAAATTAATAAAGAAGGCATCACCATCATCCTGACCACACACTATATTGAAGAAGCCGAAGAGTTGTGCGACCAAATTGCCATTATTAAAGAGGGTGAGATTATTGAAAATACCAGTATGAAAGAATTACTCAGTCGAATAAAAAAAGAAACACTGGTTTTTGAAATTAAAGATCATTCTACGGGCATCCCCCCTCACATTGAGGAATACCAACTCAACCTTGTTAACACTAATGTACTGGAAATTAAAATCACCAAAAATCAAAGTATCAATCACTTAATTAACACATTATGCCAACATAAAATTGAGATCATTAGTATGAGAAATAAAAACAACAGGCTGGAACAATTATTTATTGATCTGGTAAAAAGCAACACGCCCTATATGGGCAAGCTTTAATCATTTTAACTCGTAAAAATTTTGCTAAAGTTTCGTAGGCAACTACAACTAGGATTATAACATTCATTTTCACCCTATTTTCGGCATTATTTTCGTACTCAAATAATCACATATATCCATTTTATGTTCAAAATTTCCTTGATTTGATAAAAACCTGAACTTTCGAAAAACCTCCAAAAGAGCAAAATCTAAACACACTAAATTGTTACAAACAAAATACCGTCTATTGAAGCAATGGAAATAAATGTTCATTTTCCAATATAATTCTTTTGTCTACCAAAACAAAAACTTCTTTTGTTTCTTTAAGAAGAGCATCATATTCATTAAGGTCATCATGTTTTTTATGCCATTTTTTAATGTATGAACTGAATATTTTTTTTAATTCATGAGTGTTATCAATAAAATGCTTGGCGGCTTCATTTAGTTTAGGATCTTCGTCAGTTAATAAATCAGAATAAACTGAACGACTTTCATGCTCAAGATGCAAACAAACTTTTTTACCGAAGCGTTCAATCAACTCACAAAAAACACTATTTTTTCTCAACGAAGCACTCTCAACTAAAATTTTGAGTACATTACCAATATCTTCAATTTCTTGATTTTCCTGACGAAACTCACTAATGGGTACCATAAAATTATATCCTTAAAAAATGCTTTGGTTGAAATTTCAAAAGTCTAAAACAATCCATTAATCAAATCAATATAAACCGAAATAAATCACCTTATCAAATCAAAAAATGTTAATGTTATCGGTGACATTTTTTTACAACTAGGAGTTTTTCATGGAAACTGGACAAGCAGATATTGCAGTCATCGGTTTGGCTGTTATGGGACAAAACCTGATATTAAATATGAATGACCATGGGTTTAAGGTTATTGCCTACAATAGAACAGTTTCTAAAGTTGATGATTTTTTACAGGGAAGTGCAAAAGGAACGAATATTATCGGTGCACATTCGTTGGAGGAAATGATCAATTCATTAAAGGCCCCGAGAAAAATAATGTTAATGGTCAAGGCGGGCGAAGTGGTTGATACTTTTATAGAACATTTGATCCCCTTACTTACAACGAATGACATTATTATAGATGGTGGCAATTCAAATTATACCGATACTCAGCGACGCACTGAATATTTACAAAGCAAAGGAATAAAATACATCGGCACAGGTGTTTCTGGTGGAGAAGAAGGTGCTCGTTCTGGCCCCTCTATGATGCCAGGAGGAATGCCTGAAGCATGGCCAGAGGTTAAACAAGTTTTTCAGGCAATTGCCGCCAAAACACCTGCTGGCGAGCCCTGTTGCGAATGGGTTGGCAATGGTGGCGCTGGACACTTTGTTAAAATGGTACACAATGGCATTGAATATGGTGACATGCAACTCATCTGTGAAGCCTATCAATTAATGTCAGATTTATTGGGTTTAGATAATGCGACGTTAGCAAACACTTTTTCACAATGGAATAAAACTGAATTGGACAGTTACCTCATAGAAATCACTGCCAATATATTTGCCTTTAAAGATGAAGAAGGAGAGGTAATAGATCGAATACTGGATACCGCAGGCCAAAAAGGCACGGGGAAATGGACGGGAATTAACGCATTAGACCTTGGAATTCCATTAACATTAATCGCCGAATCCGTTTTTGCACGTTGCCTTTCCTCACAAAAACAAACTCGTGCCAATGCATCCAAACTCTACAAAAAACAAACTGCAAAATTAACAGATGATGACATTAGTCCCATACTGGATGACATAAAAAATGCATTATTATTTTCAAAAATTATTTCTTACGCACAAGGCTTCATGCTGATGAAAGAAGCATCCCAACAATTTTCGTGGGATTTAAATTATGGAAATATTGCTTTAATGTGGCGAGAAGGTTGTATTATAAGAAGTGTTTTTCTGGAAAATATTAAAACTGCCTTTGTTAATAATGAACAATTAGAAAACCTATTATTTGATGACTATTTTAAATCAGTTTTAGAAAAAACAATCAATAGCGCCCGACGTATTTCTGCATTAGCCATTACTCATGGTATTCCAGCACCCTCAATGACCGCAGCCGTTAGTTTCTTTGATGGAATCACCAGTCACCGTTCACCTGCTAATTTACTACAAGCACAACGAGACTATTTTGGTGCTCACACTTATGAAAGAGTAGATAGAGATAGAAATGAGTTTTTCCATTCCAATTGGACTGGACGTGGAGGTTCAACCTCTTCAACTAACTATAATGTATAGATAAAAAAAATCCCCAATCAAGGG
>JABHHM010000306.1 GCA_018671575.1 Methylococcales bacterium
ACAAAAGAGCCAGTAAGATGGGTAGTTTATTTATTGCGAGTTGCCTAAAACCATGAATGGACACAAAAAACACTAATTTGTATTGGAATTATAAATTATATTAGTAAAAATTAGTGCTTCAAAAAAATTTATTACTTTGCTCAAAGAGTCTCATGTTTCCTCATGCGTTATTCCTAATAACATTGTGACATGCAATACTCAATTCAGTAATGCTTTCAGCCGATTTAAGATAATCATTCTGTTTTAAAAAGTGTTCAGCTTTTTTGGCCAATTCAGTCAGGTCATGAAAACCAAAATTTCCAGCAGTACCTTTCAGCGTATGTAATTCTTCAGCCAACTGATTCCAATTTTTGTTTTTAATTAAGATATTGATTGTATCCATGATCTGGGGTAATCGGGCAACAAATTCTCTGTTCAAGACTTTGATGGTTTCATCCAGGTCAATATCTGAGTTATCTGAGTTAATTTCATTGTTAGGTTGTAGCTGTTGCTTCACCAATTTGATAATGTCGTCATGACTGTTTGAAATGATCAATAAATCATTGAAGCCTTGAGTGATAAACTCCTGTCTTCTCGCCTCACCAGATTCATCAGCAATGATTAGAATGGGATTTTCAAAGCCCAATAATCTTAACATTGAAACGGCTTTATCTGTTCCACTTTGTTGGTGATTAATCATGACAAAATCACATTCTGTAGATAAAACAATGTTCACCAGTTCTTCACTATTATCACAGTATTCAAGCGTTAATTTTGTTGCTTTAAATACGTCAGTCAGTTTTTGAAAAACGTCACCCTGTTCATCACAAATCAGTATGTTGGCGGATAATTCTTTCTCTACAATGGGTTCGGACGTTGTGTTTTGGAGGAAGTCATTGATGATTTTGATAAAAAATTGACGATCAAATGGTTTTGATATTAATGCATCACAACCTATTTCTTTGTATTTGATGACTTCATCTTTACTGACATTGGCAGTACAGGCAATGATGGGTTTTTTATAACCTGACTCGCGTAATATATTGGTTGCTTTGACACCGCCCATGATCGGCATTTGCATGTCCATTAGTATTAAATCAAAATTATCAGTCAAGGCTTTTTCAACACCCAATTCACCGTTGACTGCGATTTCATAAGTTAAATTCTGCTTCGTCAGGAACATTGCCATCAATTTTTGATTCTGAACATTATCTTCAACAATTAATATATGACCTGATAATGATTTGGCTGTTCTTTTGGAGTTTTGGCTTGAATTATTTTGTTCACTATTAATATGCTTCTTCAGCATTTCATAAAATTTGGCTTTTTCAATGGGTTTTTCGACAATATCGCAGCAGCCAATTTTTTTTATTTTGGTTAAGCTGGTTGCAAGAATACTACCCGTGAGTGCGATAATGGGTTTTTTGTATCCGCCATCAATTAAAAGTTTGGTTGCTTCAAGACCATCCATAATAGGCATGTGCATATCCATCAAAATAACATCATAAGTTTTCAATGATGCTTTTTCCAGAGCTATTTGACCATTGTCTGCAACCTCTACGGTAAGTCCTGTTTTTTCAAGTAATAATTTAATTAATTTTTGATTGTCAATGCCATCTTCTACCAGTAAAGCACAGCCATTAAGCTGAGGGATAACCACTCGACCTAAATTAACCAATAACACCTCATCAAGATCATTGGAGCTATTAATTAACTGGAGATGAGCCTCTTTGCCAACGTCAACTTGCAGATCAAAAGAAGTGCCTTGACCAAAAACACTACTAAATTCAATATTACCGCCTAACATCTCAGCCAGTTTTTGTGAAATATATAACCCTAAACCTGTACCGCCATATTTTCGCGTGGTGCTGCTGTCTGCTTGTTCAAAGGCCGTAAATATTCGTTCTTTTTGATCATCAGTTAAACCAATGCCTGTGTCTGTTACACGACAACACAATAGCCTTTGTTCTGCTTTATACGACATGGTGAGATGAACATGGCCTTTATGAGTAAACTTAATGGCGTTGTTACACAAATTGATAATGATTTGTTTCAAACGGGTGGAATCTGACATGATTTGTTGAGGGAGTGGGTATTCAAAGGTTAATTTGAAGTCCAAACCTTTGTCATTGGCAAAGACTGACATCATCATTTCAACTTCTTTGGCCAATTGACAGGGACTCATGTTGATTATTTCAACATCCAGCTTGTCGGCTTCAATTTTTGATAAATCAAGAAT
>JABHHM010000467.1 GCA_018671575.1 Methylococcales bacterium
ATCAAATTTATTTTGATTTAACATCATCACAGCCACTGCACTTCGACTACCTGAATGGCAATAAGCAATATACTTTTTGCTAACATCCAGCTCATTCATTCTGTCTCGCAATTCATACAACGGCAATAAATTTGCATCGGGAATATGCTCTTCGTCATATTCTTCTGAATACCGAACATCAATTAATTCATATCCCGTTTCCAACATTGTTTTTGCAATTTTAGCATTGACGGTTTTAACAAATTCTTTACTGATCAATTCACCAAAATCTTCTTTATAAAGTACCAGCAATTCACCATCCGAGGTCATATGAACTGTTTCACTTCTGGTTTTACCCGTCACCAAAGCCTCATCACCAAAAGCATCTCCATCAGTTAATTCGGAAATTAATCTTGGCTCATCATCATACAAACCCATTTGAAAAACTTCTGCGGTTCCTTTGGTGATCACAAAGTAAGCGTCGCCATCCTCACCTTGCTTAATAATTTCTTCTCCCTTCTTAACCTGACGAGACTTCATTTTTTTGAAAGCCTCTTCCACACACTCCATCGGCAAACGTTTAAAAACCAAAGAATTCCTAACACTGTCTATTCTTTCTTTCAGCTCTTCATCGATATCTTCTGTAATGTGTACCACTTCATCCCAGGAAATCAGCTTATCTAGCATTTCTCTATCGGCATGACAGATAATGGCATCTTCTTTGGCGACCAGCGTTGATGTATTAGGCTTTGAAAGCAATACCAATGGGCGCACTCGAGTTTCTTTTGGCCCAGAAATTGATTTGACCTGGCCTCTTTGTATTAATTCCAACCTGCCCTCTACCACAAACAGGTAATCATGCCCCGTACCTCCCGTTATCTGAAAAATCTCTCCTTCTTTCATTTCAATAAAACGAACCAGATTGGCCACTTCAAAAATTCTTTCCTGAGACAATAGATTAAATGGAAAATAATTTGTTGTAAGTTTTCCAATAATTCTTTCCATTTTAACGCTCTGCATAATAGTCTCCGCTCTGCTCCAGAATTTTTTTCAAATTCCTAAATTTTTAATTATTTCATTATTATTTAATCGCTGATGATTTGTTTGCAGCTGATTCTCTCTAACAATTGATTTTAAATCATTTAAAGCATTTTCAAATTGGTCATTAATCACCAGGTAATCAAAATTATAATAATGCATCATTTCTTTAATTGCCGTCTCCATTCTGCCGTCAATAATCTGCTGACTATCTTGCCCCCGACTTTCCAATCGTTCTCTTAACGCATCAACTGAAGGAGGCAAAATAAAAATGGAACGACTATTGTTTATTCTTTTTCTAACCTGATCCGCTCCTTGCCAATCTATTTCCAAAATAACATCAATGCCTGCATTGAGTTTTTCATTCAGTTTTTCAACCGATGTTCCATAATAATTCCCGTAAACATGAGCGTGCTCTAAAAACGCTTGCTGTTTGACCATTTGTTGAAATTGTTTTTCATCCGTAAAATAATAATCTTTACCCTCAACTTCTGCTTCACGGGATTTTCTTGTGGTATACGAAATTGACAACTGTATGCCGTGCTCATCTCCCACTAAGGCTTTAACCAACGATGTTTTTCCCGTTCCTGAAGCCGCTGATATAATATAGAGCAAACCTTGACTCATGTAATCCTCACTATAATTTTAAAACCATTGAATCTATTTTTTCAGATTTCAGACGACGTTTCACGCTGACCAATTGTTTCTTATCTAAAGGACCTAATAACAAACGGTACCAGCTTTTGCGCTGAACGATGACTTTTCTAACCCGTACATCAAAACCTGATAAAATCAACTTTGCTTTTTGTGCATCAGCATCCCGCTCTCTTTCAAATGACCCCACCTGCAACACATAGCGCTGAGAACTATTACTGATTGATTTTTCAGGTTTTGGAACAACACGAACAGTCTTTTTAACAGGATGATTAACCTCAGTTTTAATTTCTTCACGCCCACTGACATTAAAATCCATCTTTGGCAACAATTCATAAAAATCCAGCTTGATTTTTTCCAGTGAAATAATTTTTTGTCTTTTTTCAGAAGAAGTTGAAGCCAATGTTTTGTTATTACCATTGATTTGTTGTAGATTGTACAGATGAAAAAATGCCGAACAAACCAACCCCATAAACAGCCCAGAAACAAGCCACTTTATATTTGAACCCGACGAATTATTAGTTTTTTTTTTGACCATTGAGTGTTAACACAGCTATATTGATTAATTAGAGTATACTTTGATTTCAATTATAGTTGATCAAATCGATAATCACAGAAAATCATCTACAGGAAAATAATGTGGACTGCCGAGACCTCAGACAATTCATTCAAATATTAGAAGACAAAAATAAACTCAAACGAATCACTCATGAAATAGACCCCTACCTTGAAATGACGGAGATCAGTGACCGTACACTCAGAACCAATGGCCCAGCATTGCTCTTTGAAAACCCAAAAGCTTTTCAAACTCCCGTCTTAACTAATTTATTTGGCACCACAGAACGCGTTGCGATGGGTATGGGACAAACCTCAATTGAAGCCTTGCGTGAAGTTGGCAAATTACTGGCATTCTTAAAAGAACCTGACCCACCCAAAGGGATGAAAGATGCTTGGGAAAAACTGCCAATTTTTAAACAAGTATTGAACATGCATCCGAAACAAATCAAGAAAGCACCTTGCCAAGAAAACATCTTAAGAAATGACGAGATAAAACTATCGGAATGGCCAATACAAACCTGTTGGCCTGGAGATAAAGCACCCTTAATCACCTGGGCACTGGTCATTACCAAAGGGCCACTCAAAGAGCGGCAAAACATTGGCATTTACCGCTTACAAGTCATTGATGAGAATAAAGTCATCATGCGATGGCTATCTCATCGGGGTGGCGCACTGGATTTCAAAGAATGGAAGCAACAGCATCCTGGCGAAAAATTCCCCATTGCGGTTGCTCTTGGAACTGATCCGGCCACTTTACTGGCAGCAGTTACTCCCGTTCCCGACACCTTATCAGAATATGCGTTTGCAGGATTGTTACGAGGCAGCAAAACTGAAACAACACAATGCTTAACCAATCAACTACAAGTTCCCGCTTATGCAGAAATTATTTTAGAAGGCTTTATTGACCCGACTGAAACAGCAGAAGAAGGACCTTTTGGCGACCATACAGGTTATTACAATGAAGTGGAAACATTTCCTGTCTTCACCATTGAAGCGCTCACCCATCGTAACAACCCGATTTATCACAGCACCTACACTGGGCGTCCACCTGATGAACCTTCTGTTTTAGGATTAGCACTCAATGAAGTTTTTATTCCCATTTTACAAAAACAATTTCCTGAAATCATCGACTTTTATTTACCCCCCGAAGGATGCTCTTATCGAGTCGCCATCATCAGCATCAAAAAACAATACCCTGGACATGCCAAACGCATCATGATGGGAGCCTGGTCGTACTTGAGACAATTCATGTACACCAAATTTGTTATTGTCACCGATGATGATGTTAATGTGCGTGACTGGAATGATGTCATCTGGGCTATTTCAACCCGAGTTGATCCCATAAGAGACACCATTATGCTTGACAATACCCCCATAGATTACCTAGATTTTGCATCTCCCGTTTCAGGTTTAGGTTCAAAAATGGGCATTGATGCAACCAATAAATGGCAAGGAGAGACTGCTCGAAACTGGGGTGAGACGATTAAAATGACCGATGAAGTTAAAGCCAGAATAGATAATATCTGGAATGAATTAGGACTTTAGGCAATCTTAGGAATGGGCACGAACTATGCAACTATTTGAGTAACGAAGTCTATGGGGTAATAAATTGAGTAAAAGTTATTTTTGAATCGTTCCTAAAATTACGCTAAAAATCCAGCAAATTAATCATCGACTTCTTAATTATTTTATAAATATCTGGCGCATCAATTTCCATGACCTGATTAATCACCCACTTATTCACTTCTTCATCCCCCATTACTTTTTGAATCATAGCGCCTAAATGCCGAGTAAATGAGTAACTGGGCCCATCTTCTGTGAATTTATACTCAGCATATTCATTCGATCGCTGATTCAAGGTATTGATGAATCCTGTTTTGTAGTCACCTTTGCCTAAAAAATCCTGAGCATTATCCTGAACGTGTTCAGCACAACTACTGGCAAGTGCAACAATAAATTCTTGCCTTTCTTCATCCGTATCAAATAAATCATAGGCAACTCGGTCAGCCATCTGTATTTCAAAAGCCAAGTATTCACAAATCACAACAATGAGTTGGCCATGACTCTTAAATTGATAAAATTCCACATACAGATTATTGGCATTTTCCTTTGCGAGCCTCCATACGATGTAGGCAAGCGCTCCTGCGCACTCATCCATGGTTTTTGCCGATAGGTCATTCATACCTGAATCATGCCAGCGGTTTTTTAAACGATAAGCCATGTTAATTTCCTTGCGAAGTTAGGTACTTTATTTGTTTTCTACATTTAACCAATCAAGTTGTACAATATTAATATTGTAATTAATACCATATTTTTTCCGTTGAATCGCAATGGGAATATAATTAAGTTTGGGTGCAAACCAGATAACGGTATTGGTTATTTTATTGTTTTTTGTCAGTTCGACTTTAATTGCCTGATAATTTCCCAATGCAGTTGCTATTTCTTCTTCACCGATAATGACATATTGATACGACTTTAATTTTCCGCCATCCGCCACTGAAAATTTAAATGATTTTTCATCATCTTTTTTTGATAATTGTTGAATTAAGGCAATTTGGGAACTCAGTTTATCTTGTGTTTGTGAATTAATGTCCAATAACCAAGATTTTTTACCCACAGTATTTTTAACAATATGGTCATCCCAATTAAACAGCAAATCAACTTTACGTTGATTTTTGTTAGAATAGTAAGTGTATTGATATTTTATGGGTTTAATTTGATGATTAACCACATTCCATTGGCTTTTTTCCAGTAAATTTCTATCCTGAATCCAGGAATAAAAATCATTGGTTTGAGTTTCAGACTCATAAAAAAAATGTTTGCCTTTTTTATAGTAGGAAATACGAATATTGCTAAAGCTAACACCTGATTTTTGAATCGTATAATAGGCGTTAAAAAATGGCAAACTTTCACCACAAAATACGCTAAAACTGAACAGAGATACAAACAAACAAATACTGTATTTTGCTGAATCTAACACAAGTAGTCTCGCTTCACGAAAAAAGTTAAAGACGGTGAATAACAGGATCATAACAAATAGGCTGTAACAATGGTTGATTGTTATAAAAAACTTTACCGTCCATGAAACGAATTTTTTGCTGAAGACACCATTGAATTGCAATGGGATAAATCAGGTGTTCTTGTTGCAACACTCGATCAGCCAGTTTTTCTGCACAATCATCAAGTAATACAGAAACTTTGGCTTGTATAATATTAGGCCCCTCATCCATTTCAGGTGTGACAAAATGCACACTTGCACCATGCTCTTTTTGTTTCGCATCAATGGCTCGCTGGTGCGTATTTAGACCTTTAAATTTAGGCAATAAGGCAGGATGTATATTAATAAGCTTACCCAAATACTTTTCTACAAATAATTCACTCAAAATTCTCATAAAACCAGCCAAAACAATCAAATCAGGCTGATAACGTTCAATTATATCACTCAAATCCTCGTCATATTCAACCCGACTTTGACCAGGTATCATTTCCAGTATTTCTGTTTGAATATTGGCATTTTTTGCCCGACTCAGACCCAATGCATTTACTTTATTACTGATAACGGCATCAATGGTTGCAACATTATATTGCTGAACCCAGTTAATAATTGACTGTAAGTTACTGCCATTTCCTGAAATCAAAATAACCATGGATGGCAAAGTTTTTTTATTCATTATTCTATAATAATGGAATTGTCATCAATTGATGTTTCAATTTCACCGATATGCCATGCCCTAGCAGAATCATTATTAAGCAATGTCAATGCTTGCTCCAAGTCACTGGGTGACACACATAAAATCATACCAACACCACAGTTGAATGTGCGATGCATTTCAGTATTCGAAACATTTCCCTCAGTTTGTAACCACTTAAATATATCAGGCCATTGCCACGATTGACTGTTAATTTTTGCACACGTTCCACGGGGTAAAACTCGGGGTATATTTTCCAACAAACCACCACCCGTAATATGAGAAATGGCATTGATCTGAATAGATTCGAGTAACGACAAAATTGTTTTAACATAAATGGAGGTTGGCTTTAACAACAAATCACCGATTGATTCACCATTCAATTGATGCGTTAATTCAACCCCCGAAATCTCTATGATTTTTCTAATTAAAGAAAAACCATTGGAATGAGGCCCAGAAGAAGGCAATGCGATCAACTGATCACCCACTTTGACATTCTGCCCATCAATAACTTTGCTTTTATCGGCAATGCCTACACAAAAACCAGCCAAATCATAATCTTCAGCTTGATACATCCCTGGCATTTCAGCCGTTTCACCGCCAATTAAAGCCGCTCCAGACAATTCACAACCTTTGGCAATTCCCGTAATTACATCTTTTGCCGTTTCAACATCCAATTGCCCCGTGGCATAATAATCTAGAAAAAATAAGGGTTTAGCACCCTGCACAATAATATCGTTAACACACATTGCAACCAAATCAATGCCAATTGTGCCGTGTTGATTCATCTGATGAGCCAGCATTAATTTTGTTCCGACACCATCCGTTCCAGACACCAACACGGGGGTTTTATAGTCTGCCAGAGGAATTTCAAATAATGCACCAAACCCACCCAATTGACCCAATACTCCTTTGCCATGAGTTTTTTTGACAATCGGTTTAATTTGATCAACTAAGGTATTACCTGCTTCTATATCAACACCCGCTTGTTTATAATCCAGCGTTTGTTTGGATACTTGACTAGCCACTTAATATTCTCCAATCTACAAATATAATTCTATTTGGGTTTCACTTGAACTCCAGAGTGGAGTATTCTATCAATTTTATTGATAAACACCATTTAAATTTTGAAATTAGAAAACTTACGCTTTGCTGTCATTAGGAAAAAAAATGTTTCATCGCATCATCATTATTATCTCATTATTAACCTGTAACTTTTCAGCTCAAGCCATTCAGGTCAAACAAATATACGAAGCCGAAGTTGAAGTTAAAGATCAGGAAACTGAACAAAGAGCAGAAGCCATTCAACAGGCTTTTGAAAAAGTGCTGATAAAAGTAACAGGATTACACCAATCAGAAATTAAAAATATTTTAAACAATGAAATGAATTTGGCAGATCAGTATGTTCAACAATTTAAATATCGACTGGAGGAAAAACTGCCCGAAGAAGAAATACCCAATGAAAACAATAAAAATAAGGTAATAGCGGTTGAAATAGACAACAATAAAGAACAAACTGCGCCACTCAATGACAACGCTGAAAATAGCGAAACAACTGAACCACAACTGGTCACTCACTATTATTTATGGGTTAAATTCTATGAAGAATCAGTCACTCGTTTACTGAAAAAATACAGCTTACCTGTCTGGGGGAAAATCAGACCCCTCACATTGATTTGGCTTGCCATGGATGAATTTGGCAAACGTTCTATTTTAGGTGAATCTCAACCCTCTGAAATCATCACCATTGCTGATGACATTTCTAAATCCAGAGCCATCCCCATTGTTTTTCCATTACTCGATTTAACCGATCGATCTTTATTATTCAGTGATGTTTGGGGTAATTTTTCTGACAATATATTACGTGCATCCACCAGATATGAACCCGACACTATTCTAGTTGGACGTTTAAATCACTACCGAAAAGATTATCTGGGCATTAAATGGACACTTTATCAAGGCGGAGATGAACTTAGTTTTTCACATGAAGGGGCGACCATCGAAAAAGTTTTTATGCTTAGTTTTAATACTTTAGCCGATAAACTGGCCGAACGTTATGCAACCAATACCACCAATGGTGTCATTCAACAACTGACGTTACATGTCTCCAATGTCAGCTCACTCAGCCAATACGTTAAATTAATGGACTATTTAAAACAAATCGACCTCATCTCCAACAGCTACCCAACACAATTCGGTCAAAACAACATCAAACTGGAATTATTCATTCAAGGCGAAATAAACACCTTAAAACAATCCATTTCACTCAGCGATGTATTAAGTAACACTGAAGAAGATACGGTAACCAACATAACGACAGACAACACACTTCCACCACAAAACATTCCCAATTTATATTACCAATTAAATTAGTCGCTAGGATCAGGATCATGTCATCTCTACAAAAATGGATACTCTTTATAGGTGTTTTTGCAGTCGGCTGGATTTTATGGCTACTTGCCCCAATCTTAACCCCCTTTCTCGTCTCTGCATTATTGGCTTACATGGCAGACCCAATTGTTGACCGACTAGAATTAAAAAAAATTCCTCGCACCTTAGCTGTTATCATCGTTTTTTTTGTAATGCTTTTTGGTTTACTGCTGTTATTGGTTATTTTAATTCCACGAATCGAAAGCCAATTATTCATTCTACTCCAAAAATTACCCAGTTATTATGACTGGTTACACAATCACCTTACTTCCTTGTTTGAAGTTCAAAATGAAACCAGTCCCCTATCAACAGACAGCTCAGACATTCAAAAAGTCCTCATGGATCACATTAAAAATGCTGGTGGCATTGCCTCATGGATCCTCGGCTCAATTGCCAAATCATCTTTTGCATTGATCAATTTCATGGTTAATTGCCTGCTTATTCCCGTGGTCACTTTTTATCTACTGAGAGACTGGGATATTTTAGTGGAAAAATGCAAAACAATGTTGCCAATCACATCAAAATCAACGGTTTTAATGTTGGCCAATCAATCTGACAAAGTTTTAGCCGAATTTATGCGTGGTCAAATCATGGTGATGTTTTCACTGGGTGTTATTTACACCACAGGGCTGTGGTTATGTGGTATTGAAATGGCTCTATTAATTGGAATGATGGCAGGCTTGGTGAGTTTTGTACCTTACCTTGGATTTATAGTCGGCTTACTGGTTGCTGGCATTGTAACTCTCATACAATTTCATGACATCAGTCACTTAATCCCTGTAATTGCTGTGTTTGGTGTCGGTCAATTACTTGAAGGCATGATATTAACACCTTATTTTGTTGGAGAAAAAATAGGTTTACACCCTGTTGCTGTTATTTTTTCTGTCATGGCTGGTGGACAACTTTACGGTTTTTTTGGTATTTTACTGGCGTTACCCGTGGCGGCAGTGATTGTCGTTTTACTCAGATATTTCCATCAACAATACATGAATTGCACGGTTATCACAGGAAAATTAAGATGATTGCAATCAACCAATTAGCCAACATTTTAGTCAAAAAACAATCCTCTTTTTTTATGATTATAGGAGATGAACCATTACAAGCAGGTGAAGCCGCTGATTTAATTCGACAAAAAGCCAAACAACAAGGCTTTGATGAACGTGAAGTATTCCATGTCGAACATGGCTTTGACTGGAATCAAATCAAACTTTCAGTTGCCAGTATGTCAATATTTTCAGACAAAAAAATCATTGATATCAGAATACCTTCGGGCAAGCCTGGAAAAGAAGGAGCCAAAGTCTTCGCTGAATTATGCCAACAAGCAGATAAAGATAACTTAATACTTGTCACTTTGGGTAAAATGGAAAGCTCGTCCATGAAAACCAAGTGGTTCAAAACAGTGGATTCCCATGCCACCATCATTCAAGTCAAACCCATTGATATTGCCAATCTGCCTCGCTGGATTGAACAACGCATGAAAAGCAGAAAACTTCATCCTGAAAAAAATGTGGTTGAATTATTGTCTGACCGTATTGAAGGCAACTTATTGGCTGCCGCTCAGGAAATAGAAAAACTTCAACTGTTAAAAGGTGACAATGCCAGCATTACAGAAGAAGACATCAACGAAATGGTCGCCAACAGCTTCCACTTTGATATTTTTGCATTAACCGACTGCATCCTAGCAGGACAAATCAATCGCATCATCAAAATACTTGGCAGCATTAAAAGTGAAGGCAAAATTGATGTTATCCTGGTACTTTGGGTAGTCACCCGTGAAATCAGAATACTCATTGCCATTGCCAATCAACTACATCAAAAACAAAATATGTCTCAAATCATGAAACAACAAAGGGTCTGGGGAAACAAAGTCCAACTGGTCAATCAAGCACTCAATCGACATACCTTTGATTCACTCTATCGATTACTTAACTCCTGTTATCGCATTGATAAAATGATTAAAGGGGAATTATTGGGTAATCCTTGGAATAGTATGTTGCAGGTTTGTATGGTGATGGCGGGAGTAGATGTACTAAGGAATACCTAAGAACGGTACGTTCAACTATCTAAAAGTAACATTTAAATTCATATTACTTAGAAGATGACCATAATTACAATCATAAATAATTCACTGGAATTTGAATTATTTTTTCCGTTAATCGTTCAATTGATGTTGAATTATTAACAACAATACCTAACGGAGCATTGATATCATCTAATAGCACAGTCATAGACTTCAATGATCTTTTAGGAATTATTACACCTAACTTTACCTCCACAGGAATCACACCAAAAAAGCCATCTATAATCAAATCAACTTCTGCTTTATCCCTCGTTCTATAATGATAATAATCAAGATTGGTTGCAGACGTTGCTTGTAAACCTCTGATAATTTCCTCAATCACAAAACTTTCAAATGAAAAACCCGCAATGGGATGAACCAACAAGTCCTCGTGACTTTTTATTTTTAAAAGATAATGCAGTAAACCAGAATCACGAAAAAATCCTTTGGGCATTTTTTGCACACTTTTCTTCTTATTTTTTTCAAAACTATATAGGTTTCTCCACAGAAAGGTATTGTGAATAATATCCAAATAATCCTTAACCGTAGATGATGATATTTCTATTGATTTTGCAATATCTGACTGAACCAGGTGGTGACAGGACAAGTTTGATAATAATTGAAGAAAACGATGATAATTTTGAATATTCAACCGTGGAAAAAGTTTTCGGATATCTCTATCCAGATAATTTTGGATATAATTATCCATCCAATAATAATAAAACTCCTTATCATCAGCTAATAAAGGCTCAGGATAACCACCACTAAACCATTGGCTTATCATCTGTTCACGACTGATTGGTGATGTCAACGCTAGTAATTCAGCCTGTATATTCTGTGGCTCAGCATTGACCAAAATACTGTAAAAATCAGGCAATGACTGATTAACTAACTCATTGCACTTCATCGGTGACAATTCAATGGTTGCTACGCGTCCAGCCAAAGACTCACTTAGCCCTCTAATAATTTCTGGAGAACTAGAACCCGTTATTAAAAAACGCCCTTTAACTGAACGCTGATCATCCACCACACTCCTTAATGTAGAAAATAACTGTGGCAATTGCTGAGCTTCATCAATGATGATTTTTGCTGGATAATTTTGAAAAAAAAACTCCTCATCAGAAGAAATCAATTGAAAATCAGAAGGTCGTTCAAGATCAAAATATTTCCAATCAGGACAAACCATCTGAGCAAGCGTTGACTTACCGCATTGTCGGGGGCCGATAATTGCAACCACTGGAAAAATCTTCAACAACTTGCTTATTTTAGATGTAATATTACGAAAATACATAGTTAACCCTTGACTATCATCCTCTATTCAAAAAATATAAGGGTTAACTGGATTTTTGTCAACATTTAAATTTCTCGCCACAAGCAACCATAGACATACATTGACAATCTTTGAATATAATGCCATATTTATCATCAATATCATTATTCGGAGAACAAACATGCACGTTTCATTAACCCCCGAACTGGAATCACGAGTTAAATCCAAGGTAAAAAGTGGCCTCTACAATAATGCCAGTGAAGTAATACGGGATGCCTTACGTTTTATGGACACTCATGAAGAATGGATACACGAAATCAAACTTGCTCAGCTTCGAGAGCAACTCAATGTAGGCATTATGCAAATCAGTCGCGAAGAAGGTATTGCCATTAAGTCCAAAGAAAGCCTAAATAAATTATTTGATGCCATTAAAGAATAAATCGACCAATGAAGAAATATCAATTAATTGTATCCCCCGTAGTACAGGATGACCTGAAAAACATCTACCAGTTTGGCTTACGTAATTGGGGTGTTATATTCATCGCCAAACCTTTTATTTTTGAAGATATTCTTTGCTATTTGGCAAGAACCTTACAGTTGTCTTATCAATATAAGGAAAATACCACTGACAATACCGCTAATAACAATCAAAATACTCCAGAATCTGATATTTCAGACTGTATTCTTAACGAATTATACGAATATGCTGTCGATGGCGCATCCAGTGATTTAAAAGAATCCATTAAAAAATTAGAACCTAAATATCCAATGTTGTCTCAACAGATATTAGAATTTGTTGATGAATATGATTTTGATGGTTTGGTTGATTTTTTTGAGGGGCTTAAAAAATGAAGTGGATAGCTTATTTATTGCGAGTTACCTAAATCACCAAATAACATCCAATGCCCCAATACTCGATAACTTTGAATCTGCAGTAATAAGAGGGCATTGATGAAACATCGAAGTTGCTACAATCAATCTGTCAGCAGGGTCTTTATGGATAAATAGTTCTTGCTGAGACAACACTGCAATTTTGGGTGTAATGGGCAATACGGTTAAGAACATTGTTAAAATAACATCACTCATGTAAAGTTCTGCTGAAATATCATTTCTTAATCGCCCAAATTTGAATAACATGGCAATTTCCCACAGTGAAATATCTGAACATGCCAGACTTTTATTTTCTAATGATGATTTTATTGCCTCACTGGCCTTTTTAGATAATCGTTGAGGATTATCTTGCCAAAAAATAAGAACATGTGTATCACAAATTATCAATATCAGCACTCCAATTGCTCACAGGCATGTCAATAATATCTCCTTGAATCATTGTTCCTCGGAGTTTGTCCAACCTCTTTTGTGCCAATTCAACCTCGTCACTTTCAGGGATTAATCTAGCAATAACCTTACCGTGATTGGTAATTTGTATCTGCTCACCCAAACGTACTTTTTTTAAATAGTCGGGCAAATGAGCTCTTAAATTAGTGATATTAGTTTGATGCATAGTTAACCTCATAATCAATCATGTAATATGTACACTTATAATGTACACCATAACCATGCATTTGCAAATAAACAATTAATTGTACTACAATTGAAATCACCTCAAATCAATCTCATTGAATTGGCAAAAAACGGTAACTCCCATGAACCAAGCCCTAGCAGAAAACATTTTTATCAACCCAGAAGACTATTTACAAGGCGAATCATTAGCCAATACCAAGCATGAATACATTTATGGTAAAATTCATGCCATGGCTGGTGCGAGTGATGGACATGTGGCTGTTGCAGGCAATGCATTTGCTTTAATTAAAACTCATCTGAAAGGTTCTGAATGCCGTACTTATATTTCTGATATGAAAGTACAAATTGGCAACAAACATGCATTTTTCTATCCTGACGTGATGGTTTGTTGCGAACCTTCTGATAAACTGGCAGAACAAAACTATCTTAAAAAATCACCTAAATTAATTATAGAAGTTTTATCACCCTCAACAGAAATGAAAGACAGAGGTGAAAAATTTATACTCTATCGCAAACTATTAAGTAGGTGACCATAATTATCTTAACAAAATTTTTGCTCAAGATTTTTTGACCTTTGGTGTTACTGCTCTGATTGCATAGAGGTCTATTCGGTCAGAGTAGTAGTGCCAAAGGGCGG
>JABHHM010000422.1 GCA_018671575.1 Methylococcales bacterium
ACCAAAGGTCAAAAAATCTTGAGCGAAAATTTTGTTAAGATAATTATGGTCACCTACTTAGGCAACTCGCAACAAATAAGCTACCCATCTTACTGGTCTTTTTGTCCATCTCCTTTACCACAAAAACAGTTGAGTAGAATGACTACACGCCTATTTTTATGGCAAAGAAGATGAACAAAAATTCTGCGTAATATGGGTAGTTTATTTATTGCGTGTTACCTTATGCCTATTTTTTGCCTCAAAGGTGAACAAAAGTTTTACGCAATTTGGTATTTATTTGTTGCGTGTCCCCTAATTATGAATCTGCAAAAAAATATACTAAAAATTTAATTCGCTTTTAATACGCCCTTCTATAATTAATGAGTACCTGTCTCATTAGATCTTAATAACAAATATTTCAATGAGACTGTTTGTACTCATCATCTATTTTTAATTAGGGATCGTTTTGTAATGAGCAAGTTATCTAAAAAGGTATCGCAGTTAACCAAAGAAGAAAAAAAAGCACTGGCTGCCAAACTTTTAAAGAAGAAAAAATTAAAACAACAACAGGAAAAAAAACGACAGGCACAACAACAATCTTTCCCCTTGTCTTTTGCTCAGCAACGTCTTTGGTTATTGGATCAACTTGATCCAGGAAATTATGCTTACAATATTCCAGGTGCAGTTCAGTTAAAAGGGGCATTGGATGTTGCAGTGCTGGAAAAAGCGTTGACTGAAATAACCAATCGACACGAAGCTTTAAGAACTGTTTTTGCCTCGAATGATGGCGACCCCAAACAAGTTGTTTTACCCGAAAAACCTTTCCTGATAGAAATTTCAAAATTACCTGATGAAGCACAGCAAAATCAGAATACTTTAATTCAGCAAGTTATCGCCAAAGAATCGCAACGTACTTTTGATCTTGAAAAAGGTCCACTGGTCAGAGCCAGCTTATATGAAATAGCACCCCAGTATTTTGTTTTGTTTTTCTGTATGCACCATATTATTTCAGATGGTTGGTCAATGGGCGTTTTTGTTCAAGAACTCATACATTTGTATCAAGCGTTTGCGAAAAATGAAAAATCTTTATTACCCACTTTGCCCATTCAATATGTTGACTTTTCAGTTTGGCAACGTCAATGGTTACAAGGTGAAGTACAGCAAAAACAATTAAAATATTGGGAACAACAATTAGCTGATCCTGCGGTACTTGAGTTACCTTTGGATAAAACCAGACCTGCTACCCAAACCATGCATGGTTCAACAATTTCATTTTATTTGTCAGAAGAAGTTTCTGGTCGAATTAAAGATATTTGTCAACAAAAAGGAATCACACCCTTTATGTTGCTACTGGCGGGTTATGCTATTTTATTGGCAAAACAATGCGGGCAAGAAGATATTTGCATTGGTTCACCCATTGCAGGAAGAAACCGCCAAGAAACCGAGGGGCTGATTGGTTTTTTTGTCAATACTCTGGTTTTTCGGGCTGATGTGTCGGGTAACCCCAGTTTTAATACTTTACTCGAAAAAATCAGAGAAATGGCACTGGACGCTTATGCTCATCAGGATTTGCCTTTTGAACAATTGGTCGAAGTTGTTTCTCCTCAGCGAGACATGAGCCATACGCCAATTTTTCAAACCTTATTTGTGCTACAAAATACACCCGCTGCCAAAGTGGATATTGCCGATGTTGAATTACAGGCACTGGAAATAGACAATAAAACCGCCAAGTTTGATTTAAGTTTGAACATGGTCGAACAAGAAAATGGTTTTGCGGGTGTCTTTGAATACAACACCGATTTATTTGAAAGTAAAACCATTGATGCCGTATGTCAACGATTCAGTAAGTTACTGGAATGTGCAACGGATAAACCTGAAACAAAACTGTCAGATTTGGCGTTATTGTCTCGTGAAGAAATACATTGTTTGTTAAACGAATGGAATGAAGTCAATTTTACTGATAATACACAAAATGCTTTGCATGAGTTGTTTGAACAGCAGGTGCTTGAAACACCTGATGGTGTTGCTGTCAGTTATCAAAAAAATTCACTCACGTATCAATCACTCAATCAAAAATCCAATCAACTAGCACATCATTTGAGAAGTTGCAATGTGACCGCTAATTCTCTCGTTGGATTATGTATCGAGCGTTCAATTGATATGGTGGTGGCTATTTTTGGAATACTCAAAGCGGGGGGCGCTTATGTGCCATTAGATCCAGGTTATCCAACAGAGCGTTTGAATTTTATGCTGGAAGATATTAATTCGCCCGTTTTAATCACCTGTGGTGAAGCGACTAAGCATCTGCAAATACCTGATGCAACGACTGTTATTAAAATGGATGATGATTTGCATACCATTGCTCAACAATCAACAGAAAATCCTGAATTAATGACTCAATCAGAAGATACTGCTTATGCCATCTTTACTTCAGGTTCAACAGGCAAACCGAAAGGTGTTTTGGTTCCTCATCGTGCGATTATTAATCATATGCGGTGGATGTCTTCAACTTTTCCAATGAGTCAAACTCATAAAGTCTTACAAAAAACGCCATTTAGTTTTGATGCCTCTGTTTGGGAGTTTTATGCTTCATTATTCAATGGTGGTGAATTGGTGATGGCTGAACCTGGTGGACATCAAGACCCAGATTATTTGATCAAAACCATCAATGAAAAACAAATTACAGATTTACAAACCGTACCCACTTTATTGCAAATGTTACTGGACAGTGACTCCGTGTCATCGATTAATTCATTGCAGCGAATTTATTGTGGTGGCGAAGCGTTATCACCTCATTTGGTTGAAGAAGCCCAACAAAAATTATCGGTAAAAGTGATCAACTTTTATGGCCCGACTGAATGTACTATTGATGCCATTTATTTTGAATGTGAGCCTGAAGTCACTTATCGAAATATTCCCATCGGTAAACCAGTGACCAATTCACAGTGTTATGTTTTGGACGAATATCTAAAGCTTGTACCACCTGGTGCGGCTGGAGAATTGCATATTACAGGTGTGGGTGTCGCTAAAGGCTACCATAACCGACCTGAAATGACGCAAAAGGTATTCATTGAAAACCCTTTTGCTACGGGGCAACAAAATAAAGTTTTATACAAAACGGGTGATCGTGTACGCTATTTATCAGATGGAAATATCGAATATCTCGGTCGTATGGATCATCAAATCAAGCTTCGTGGTTTTCGTATTGAATTGGGAGAAATTGAAACCTTATTGAAACGGCATGCTCAGGTTCAAGAATGTCTGGTGGTTGTGCGAGAGGATACACCTGGAAACCAACGTTTAACCGCTTATATTGCAGCACATAATGAAGCAGAAGTGGATGTGGCTGTATTGCGAGCATATTTAAAAGAAAAACTAGCCGATTATATGGTGCCTGCTGCTTTTATTGTGATGCCCGAATTACCCTTGTTGCCTAATGGAAAAGTGGATCGAAAAGCTTTGCCTGTTCCTGATGGTGCAACATTAACATCGATGAATGAATTTGTTGCAGCAAGAAACCCAACAGAAGAAATTGTAGCGGATATCTGGTCTAAATTATTGGGTGTTAACCGAGTGGGTGTTCACGATAACTTTTTTGAGATGGGTGGACATTCGTTGCTGGCAACTCAAGTTATTTCTCATGTGAGAAAACAACTGAAAGTTGAAGTGTCTTTGAGAATGTTGTTTGAAGCTCCGACCATTGATGAATTTGCTGAACGCATTGAACGAGCCAGAATTGAAAACAGTGGCATGGTTGCACCTGAAATGAAAAAAGTGTCACGGGATCAATCATTACCATTGTCTTTTGCACAAGAAAGATTATGGTTTTTGGATCAATTGGATGCCAATAACCCTATTTTTAATATTCCCTCTGCGATACGACTTAAAGGTGAACTCAATGTTGAAGCCTTTGATCAAGCTGTAAATAAAGTGGTTGCTCGTCATGAATCATTAAGAACCACTTTTGTTGAAGAAGCGGGTAAACCTGTTCAGAAAATAGTGCCTCAAGTATTTTTGCCATTATTAATTATGGATGCAGAAAGTGAGGATCAAATTTATGACCTGGCTCTCATTGAGTCCAAAAAACCATTTGATTTAAAACAAGGTCCTTTGGCAAGAGTGACTTTAATTCGCATTGCATCCAATGATCATGTGTTGTTATTGACTTTGCATCACATTATTTCAGATGGTTGGTCGAGTGGTATTTTAGTCAAAGAAACGGCTGCATTTTACAATGGCATTATAGAAAATCAACCTGTACGTTTACCTGAGCTGGCGATTCAATATGCAGATTATGCTCATTGGCAACGCAATTGGTTACAGGGGGAGGTGCTGGATCAGCAATTTAATTATTGGAAAAATAAATTGTCGGATTGCCCTGATTTATTAAAGTTACCAACAGATCGTCCACGACCTGCTACCCAAACATTTAATGGCGCACATCTGCATTTTACTTTGCCAATGACATTGGTTGAACCGTTGAATCAACATTGTCGGCAACAAAACATCACTTTGTTCATGATGTTGTTGGCATGTTATCAGTTGTTATTGTCACGTTATTCAGGACAACAGGATATTTGTGTCGGTATTCCCATCGCAGGGCGTAATCGTGAAGAAACCGAAGCGTTGATTGGTTTTTTTGTCAATGGATTGGTGATGCGAAGTGATTTGTCGGGTAATCCAAGCTTTACAGAATTACTGTCTCAGGTTAAAGAAACCACTTTGGCTGCTTATGCCCATCAAGATTTATCATTTGAATTATTGGTCGAAGCGATTCAGCCTGAACGTAATCTTAGTTATGCTCCTATAGCACAAGTCGCATTTGCTTTGCAAAATGCACCCTTTTCCAAATTGAATTTACCCGGCTTAACCATAGAACCGATTGATTATGAAAATGGTTCTGCCAAATATGACCTGACATTGATCATGATGGAAACTCAAAATGGTTTAATGGGATCATTTGAATACAATACTGATTTATTTGATGTTGAAACGATAGAGAAAATATCACTGAATTTTCAACAATTGATAACTGATATCAGTAAAAATAGTGATAAAAAACTCAATGCTATCTCGTTGATTTCTCGACAACAATTGATTGAACTGTTGAATCAGAATGAATCACAAGTTGAATCAATTCTACCATTAACAGCCACCCAACGTGACTTATATTTAGAGTCATTATTACACCCCGATACATTGCAAAACAGCTTAGGACTGGCGGTAGAAATCGAGCCTTTAAATTATTCATTATTTGAAAAAGCAGTACAACTTTATACTGATTCTCAAACAGTTTTAAGAACAAAAATTGTAGGTTGTCATCAACCCTATGCCGATGTGGCTTATCAATGTGTGATGAAACCTCAGTTGATTAAATTACCCGTGATTAATGCAGAAAATGAATCTACCGAATGGGTAAAAAATAAAGCCGAACAGTTAATTACCCGAACCTATCAAATACATGATGATCAACTCATCAATCCCACATTAATCAAATTGTCTGATGAAAAGGTATTATTTGTATTGGCGGTGCATCATATGATGATGGATGGCGTGTCAACCACTGAATATTTGTTTCAAGTCACCTCAATTTATGAAAATTTACGAAACAATGAATCAGCCGAAATCAAACGTCCCTCTTATCAGGATTATATTGAACAATGTCGACAAGATTTTGATGATATTGAAATACAAACATTCTGGAAGAAAAAGTTTGAAAATGTTGAAGCTCTCGATTATCCAGCAACTTTAAATAATCAACCCAGTTTGGTGACTAAATCAAGCATGATTGATGCAGAGCATTGGAAAGAAATTAGAAAGTTTTGTCGTAGCCAGCGAGTGACACCTGCGCTCTATTTTAAAGCCTTATACGGTATTTTATTGAATACTTATTGCCGTCCAGACAGTGATTTCAGTATCTTTGAATTTCAGGCGGGTAGGCCGAAAGGTTTTGCAACGGCTATGGGGTGTTTTTATCAGCAAATTCCTTTTGTATTTGAAAAAGACTGCTACCAACAAGACATGCTGTTTGCAGATTATTTGAAAGTTATTCGTAATGCCCAAAAAAGTTTGGGAAGTAATAAAAATATTTCAATTTTTCTCCAAAGCCAATTGCTGGCTACTGGACGTATAAAATTTCTTTATAATTTCTATCATTTTCCTGCTGAAATTGAAGTATTGGGTAAAACTCAAGCCATCTGGCAATACAATCCTCCTGTGGCAGAAAACGAAATTCAATTGATTGTTAAACTGATTGATGATCAGACGCAATTAAATTTACTGTATAATAATCAACAGTTTACCGATTATGATTTTATAGGTCGTTTATTACACATCAGTCAGCAAATTGTTGGAGGTACAGAGTCTATCCAGTCATTGAAGTGGTTAGATCAGCAGGAAAATAACTTAATCACCAATAAATGGAATAATACACAAACAGCATTGCCGCCTGTTTCCAATATTCACTCAATGTTTGAGCAACAAGTTGAAAAAACACCCGATGCTATTGCAGGTATTTGTGGTGAACAGCAGATTAGTTATCAGCAACTTAACGACCAAGCAAACCAATTAGCCAATCACCTGATATCCCTAGGAATACAAAGTAATCAATGTGTTGGACTTTGTTTAAATCGTTCATTGAATATGTTGATTTCTGTATTGGCGGTATTGAAAGCAGGGGGTGCTTATTTACCGTTAGACAGTCAATACCCCAAAGGCCGATTAGAATTCATGTTGGATGACTCAAAAGCGTCCATCTTAATCACTGAATCATCTTTAAATGGCGTATTTTCAGATTGTCAGCAAACACTTATCAATATTGATAAAGACCAGTCAAGCATCAGTGAAAACTCAACTACAAAACCTGATGTTGATGTGATTTCAGACAATACTGCTTACGTTATTTATACGTCAGGAACAACGGGTAAACCCAAGGGTGCGGCATTAAAACACATTGGAGAAATTAATTTATTACAATGGTATTGCCGTGAATTTGGTTTTAATGAAAATGATAAAACCTTATTAATCAGTGCCTTTGGTTTTGACCTGACACAGAAAAACTTATTTGCATTATTGACGGTGGGTGGTTGTGTGGTTATTCCAGAAATGACCCAATATGATGACCAGTTAATTATTCATGAAATCAATAAACAACAAATTACCTTATTAAATTGTGCTCCCAGTGCTTTTTATCCATTGGTTGAGTCGAGCAGTCACGAAGAAAAACCTTGGCAACATTTGGCAAGTTTACGTTGCGTTTTCTTAGGCGGAGAAAGCATTGCTATGAATAAACTCATTGCATGGCAACAGTCTAATGTGTGCGATGCAATGATTGTTAATACTTATGGACCAACAGAATGTACCGATATTGCTGCTTTTTATAAAGTGAGTGAAGCAGAAAAATTTGTCAGTCAGTCCATTCCCATTGGTCGTCCCAATGACAATGTGCAATTGTTTGTGCTAGATCATCAGCAAAAAGTTTTACCCATCGGTTTGGTAGGCGAGCTTTGTGTTGCAGGAACAGGTGTTGGTTTGGGGTATTTAAATCAACCTGAATTAACCAATGATAAATTTACCGACCACCCTTATGGTGAAGGTAAATTGTACCATACAGGTGATTTAGTCCGATATTTAGAGGATGGTAATATCGACTACATTGGGCGTATTGACCATCAAGTCAAATTGCGTGGATTAAGAATAGAATTGGGTGAAATTGAATCCGTTTTATCGCAACAAGAAGCCGTTAATGAAGTGCTGGTGTTGGTTAAAAACGATGTATTGGTGGCTTATTTAATTTCTGATCAAAAACAAATGGAATTATCCAACTTACGTCAGGCTTTAGCAAATGATCTGCCCGACTACATGATACCCAGCGCTTTTGTTGTTGTTGACAGTTGGCCGTTAACACCGAATGGTAAAATTGATCGAAAAGCCTTGCCTGAAGCCGATACTACTGGACAACAGGATTATGTTGCTCCACGTAACGACATTGAAAGAATATTGTGTCAACAATGGTCGAATTTATTGGATGTCAAAGAAGTCGGGGCAACTCATAACTTTTTTGAACTGGGTGGTCATTCACTCATGGCAACTCAAGCAATTTCATCTATCAGACAGCAATTTTCTGTTGAATTGTCCGTTCGAGCATTATTTGAATCGCCAACAGTGGGGGCTTTGGCTGAACAAATTGAAATCATCAAACGCCAAGGCAAACAATTAATGGCACCTCCGATGGTGGTGATGTCGAAAGATGAAGCCTTGCCGTTATCATTTGCACAAGAACGATTGTGGTTTCTGGATCAGCTTGAACCCAATGATCCCATCTACAATATACCTGCATCGGTCAAATTGATCGGTGACTTGAGTGTTGATGCATTACAACAAGCAATCGAAGATATCATTCAACGGCATGAAACATTAAGAAGTCAAATTATTGTGGTGGATGGTAAACCCAAACAGCTAATTCATGCCAGTGGTGTCACGCAATTAGTTAAAATTGATTTATCCAACATCACTGAAAAAGAACAATCAGTTCAGGTCAATCAGTTGGCGATGGATGAGTCTCGAAAAGCCTTTGATTTGTCCTTAAGAGAATTATTTAGAACCACTTTAATTTCCTTAAATGACAAAGAATATGTGTTGTTACTCACATTACATCACATTATTTCAGACGGTTGGTCAAATGCCTTATTAATTCGCGAACTCAGTGCTTTCTATTTGGCGAGATTGAATAACAATCATGCTCAGTTACCTAATTTACCGATTCAATATGCTGATTACGCTCATTGGCAACGACAGTGGTTACAAGGTGAGGTAATTGATGCTTTGATTGGGTATTGGTATAACCATTTACAAGGTGCGCCTGCCTTTATTACTCTGCCGACTGATCGACCTCGACCTGCGATTCAAACGTTTAATGGAGATCATTATAATTTTAGAATAGCCAAAGATTTAAGTGATGAACTTGTCAGTTTATCTCAACAGCAGGGCGTTACGCTATTTATGATGTTGATGGCGGTTTACCAGTTGTTATTATCACGATATGCAGGACAAGATGATATCAGTGTGGGTATTCCGATTGCAGGACGTAATAGAACAGAAGTTGAAGGTCTGATTGGTTTCTTCATCAATGGTTTGATTTTGCGGACTGATTTGTCGGGTAACCCGTCATTCTCTGATTTACTCAAACGAGTCAGAGAAGTTACTTTAGATGCCTATGCTCATCAAGATGCACCTGCCGAAATGGTGGTGGAAGCGTTATCACCCGAACGTAATTTGAGTTATTCACCCTTGGCACAAGTGGGTTTTGCCTTACAAAATATAGGCCTGTCTGGTCAGTTGGAAATTCCAGGGTTACGTTTTGAACCCATCGAACAGGAAAATAAAACATCTAAATATGACATGACATTGATCATGGCTGAATCTGCCGATGGTTTAATGGGATCGGTTGAATATAATACCGATTTATTTGATGAATCAACCATCGAAACCATGATGCGTCATTTTCAGCATTTGTTGAAAACTGTAGTTCTACAGTCAGAGTCATCGTTAAGTACATTGGCTGTATTTGATCGCCACGAATTATTTCAAATATTGAATATTGGTGAAACTGAGTATGAAAAAATATTACCATTAACCTCAACTCAACGAGATATTTACCTAGAATCCGTATTAAACCCAGACACTCAATTTAATAGTATCGGTTATGCCATTGAGGTTAATCATAAATTAGATGTTGACTGTTGGACAAAAGCTTTACAAAAAATAACCGACCACGAACCTTTATTAAGAACAAAAATTATTGCGTCAGATTTGCCCTATACAGATTTGGCTTATCAATGTGTGCTTAAACACAAAAAAATATCGGTTAAAATAATTGAAATGGAAGGTAATACCGTTGATAGGGGGTATTTAGAAGACATTGTTTTTCGATCCTATGACATGACGAAAGATGATTTGGTGCAATATTTTCTGCTAAAATACAGTGATGATTTGTGGGTGCTCATCATGACATGTCATCATACGATGATGGATGGTCTTGGTGGTTGGGAGCATTGGGATCGAATGCATTTACTCTACGCAGCGGAATTAAATAAAACAGAACATGAATTGGCTGAGCCTGCTTTTGAACAATTTATTGGGGATAGCTTAAAATTAACCGATAATGTCGATGTAATCAATTATTGGAAACAAAAAAGCCAAAATATAGAACCACTGGACTTTTCAGTGTCATCAGCTTGGAAAGGTGACATTAATCAGCAAATAATAACCAAGCAATTAACTTTACCCAATGAACAATGGAAGAAAATTCGTTCTTTTTGTCGTAAAAACAAATCAACACCTGCCGTTTATTTTAAGGCATTGTATGGCTTGTTAATCAATGGTTATTGCCAACCTGCTGCAAATTTTCAAATTTCGGAATACTTGGGTAATCGTAGAAAACAACACAATACTGCATTGGGTTGTTATTATGAACAAGTACCTGCGGTATTTGATTTGTCGGCCATGTCGAATGAAACATCCATTAAAGATTATTTGGCTTCGGTGCGTGGATTTGTTAAAGAGGTTAAAGGATTGCAGCATCTTTCAATTTTAAAACAAAAGCAATATTTAGGACAAGGTCGAATTCAGTTTGCTTATAATTTTATTACCATTGCTTCTGAATATCAGTTTCTTGGTGAAGATGTTCAGAAAATTCATCATTTTACCCCGCCTGTGGCAGAAGGTCAGGTTCAGTTTATTACCAAATTGGTGAATGATGAATTGCAATTTTTTGTGCATTATTACCCTGAAACTTTTACCGATTTTGATTTCTTGCAACGTTTTGTGACGTTAAATGAACAAATGTTGGCAGAATCTTGTGAATACTTGGGTGAGTTACAACTCTTATCCGACAATGAAAAGTCACATCAAGTGATGACACTCAATCAAAATGCAGTCAAGCAAGCCGATGTTGTCGCTATTCAATGTTTGATTGAACAACAAGTTGAAAAAACGCCTGATGCCATTGCCTTACAATTTCAGCAGGAAAAATTAACCTATCAACAATTGAATCAACGCAGTAATCAGTTAGCCCATTATTTGAGAAACAATGAGGTGGGTGTCGGTAGTAAAGTTGGGATTTGTCTTGAACGCTCCAGTGAATTATTGGTTGCAGTTATTGCCGTTCTAAAATCGGGTGCAGCCTATGTGCCAATGGATTCGAGTTATCCGCAAGGTCGATTGGAATATATGGTGGAAGATTCGACTATTCCTTTATTAATAACGCATTCATCATTAGAGGATAAGTTCGATAATGCAGACATAAAAGTGGTTTGTATTGATAAAGATCAAGCAGAGATTGAGCATTGTTCCACGGATAATCCTGAAATAACCAATAAACCAGATGACATGGCGTATGTTATTTATACCTCAGGTACAACAGGTCGTCCTAAAGGTGCCACAGTCAGGCATTCAGGGGAAATCAATTTGTTACAATGGTATACCTCTGAATTTAACTTTGCAGAAGTCGATAAGACTTTATTAATCAGTGCCTTTGGTTTTGATTTGACGCAGAAAAATTTATTTGCATTGTTAACGGTGGGTGGTTGTGTCGTCATTCCAGATATGTCGCATTATGATGCTGATATCATTGCATCTAATATTGAAGAACACAGTATTACCTTATTAAATTGTGCACCCAGTGCTTTTTATCCAATGGTTGATTTGGCAAATAATGACAAAGCCAATATCAATTCACTGCATCATGTGTTTTTAGGCGGTGAACCGATTCAGGTGAATCAGTTAAACCAATGGTTGTCATCAGAAGCCTGCCAATGCCAAATTGTAAATACTTATGGTCCAACAGAATGTACGGATATTGCCGCATTTTACCGACTCACTGATCCAACTGAGTATTTATCCAAAAGTATGCCAATTGGACAAGCAAACTCAAACGTTAATTTGTATATTGTCAATCAACAACATCAATTGATTCCAGAGGGGTTAGTCGGTGAGTTGTGTATTGGTGGTGTGGGGGTTGGTTTGGGGTATCTTAATCAAACTGAATTAACCGATGAAAAGTTTATTACGAACCCTTTTGGTGACAGTAAAATTTATAAAACAGGTGATTTGGTTCGTTATTTACCTGATGGAAATATTGAGTACATCGGTCGTATAGATCATCAAGTGAAATTGCGTGGATTGCGAATTGAGCTCACTGAAATTGAATGTGTGTTAAATCAACAATCCGCTGTTAAAGAATGCTTGGTTTTGGTGAAAAATGATGTGTTGGTGGCTTATATTTTAACCAATAAAGAACTGGATAATCATCATCTGAAAAGTGTGTTAGGACATGAATTACCTGAATACATGATTCCTCAGTCTTTGGTCACAATGGATACATGGCCGCTCACGCCGAATGGTAAAATAGACAGAAAAGCCTTGCCAGAACCCAATACATCAGGTCAGGCAAATTATGTTGCTCCAACCACAGAAATTGAAATGATACTGGCTCAACAGTGGAGTCAATTATTGGTGTTGCCGAAAGTTGGAGTCCAACATAACTTTTTTGATCTGGGTGGACACTCATTATTAGCGACTCAAGCCATTTCACAAATTCGGGATCATTTTGAAATAGAGTTGCCGTTAAGAGTCTTGTTTGAAGCACCAACCATTGCAGAATTGGCAGCTAAAATTGAAATTACTTTAAGGCAAGGTACTGGCACACCCGTACCAGCCATTAAGTCGATTGATCGAACTCAGGATTTACCATTGTCATTTGCTCAAGAACGACTGTGGTTTATTGACCAGTTTCAACCCAACAGCATTGCTTACAATATTCCTGGTGCTGTCAGAATTAAAGGCTATATCAATGTTTCGGCGATGCAAAGCAGTCTGAATGACTTGATTGAACGCCATGAAAGTTTACGAACCATTTTTATCAATCAGGAAGGATCGGCATTTCAGCGTGTTCAGGCATTTAAGCCGATTCAAATTAAACAAATTCAACAACCTGATAATGTGGACATTGCTAAAGATTTAATCCAGCGTGCCAAGGCGGAAGCCAGTTTGCCGTTTGATTTAAGTGTCGGCCCTTTATTGAGAGTCCAGTTGGTGCAGATTGATACCGAAGACCATGCCTTATTCATCACCATGCATCATATTGTGTCAGATGGTTGGTCAATGACCTTATTCATCAAAGAAATGGCCATGTTATATGATGCCTATTGTAAAGGACATCAGCCACAATTAGCGCCATTACCGATACAATATGGTGATTATGCATTTTGGCAACGAGAATGGTTACAAGGTGATGTGTTAGACCAGCAGTTGTCTTACTGGAAACAGGAATTGTGTGAAGTGGGTAATTTAAATTTACCCACTGATCGACCGAGACCTGCGCAACAAACCATGGCAGGTAGCACCATTGAGTTTAATGTTGATGAGAAGTTAGCCCGTGAATTACGACAGTTTTCACAACAAAACAGTTCAACTTTATTCATGACTTTGATTTCAGTCTATCAAATTTTGTTGATGCGTTACAGTCAACAAACCGATTTTGCCATCGGTACACCGATTGCAGGTAGAAATCGTGGTGAAACTGAACAGCTCATCGGATTGTTTGTCAATACTTTAGCGATGAAATCACAATGTCATGATGATCCTGACTTTAAAACGTTATTGGAACGTGTCAGAGAACATTCATTGGATGCTTATGCCCATCAAGACTTACCGTTTGAACGCATTGTTGATGCCCTAAAACTCCCCAGAAACGTCAGTCAATCGCCTGTTTTCCAAGTGATGTTTACCTTACAAACTGACCAAAATAACACTCAGCAAGGCGGTACTCAAGACATTCAATTGCAAGCCATTGAAATGGAAAGTCATGTGTCTAAGTTCGATATAAGCCTGACATTAACAGATCATGATAATGATAAATTGTCTGCTGTATTTGAATACAATATTGATTTATTTGATAAAACAACTATTGAAACCATGATCGTGCATTTTAATAATTTATTGTCCGCCGTGTTGGAAAACCCTGAAACCTCAATCAATGAATTGCCCATGTTGACTAAAAATGAATGTCAGCAGTTATTGGTCGATTGGAATCAAACTCAACAAGACTTTGATTTAAACATTTCATTACAAGACTGTATTTTAAATCAGGTCAATTCAACACCTGATGCCATTGCTGTCAGCTATTACGATGAATTCATCAGCTTTAAACAGTTGGATGAAAAATCGGCAAAACTAGCGAGTTATTTGGTCAATAATGGTGTTAAACCAGATCAATTGGTGGGTTTGTGTGTTGAAAGATCCATTGAAATGGTGGTCGGACTTTATGCCATTCTCAAAGCGGGTGCTGCTTACTTGCCAATTGACCCTGGCTATCCGAAAGATCGTATTGAATACATGATAGAAGATGCCAACATTGCAATTTTATTGACGCAATCATCCGTGAAAGATGAGTTGAGTTTGTCGATGGATGGTCTACTGTGTCTGGACAGTGACTGGCAAACATTAATTGAACCTTGTGAAGGCATTACCAATCAATCCGTTACAGCCGATAATTTGGCTTATGTGATTTATACCTCAGGTTCAACAGGTAAACCCAAAGGTGTGATGATTCCGCATCGTTGTATTGTTAATCACATGCGTTGGATGTTGTCTCAATTCCCGTTAACCACTGACGATAAAATATTACAAAAAACACCATTCAGTTTTGATGCTTCAGTCTGGGAGTTTTTTGCACCATTGATGTCAGGTGCTGAATTGGTCATGGCAAAACCCAATGGACATCAAGACCCGAATTACCTACTGGATGTGATTCAGCAAAAACAAATCACCACATTGCAGGCCGTACCGTCCTTGTTGGGTATGTTGATTAGCACAACAGAAAATGATGTGGCTTACAGTCAGCATTTATCCAGTCTGCAACGATTGTTTTGTGGTGGTGAAGTATTGAATATTGATTTAAAACAGAAAGTCGATTCAATGAGTGCCGAATTAATCAATTTGTATGGCCCAACCGAATGTACCATTGACGCGACTTATCACGTGATTGAAAAAGAGCTTGAAATTCATCGTATTCCCATTGGTCGTGCCATTGCCAATATGCAAACCTACATATTAGATGCCAAACAAAATCCTGTGCCATTGGGTGTGGCAGGTGAACTTTATTTGGCAGGTTCTGGTGTGGGACGTGGTTATTTGTATCGGAAAGAATTAACCCAAGACACTTTTGTCGAATTGAGCTTGAATGACAAATCCTTATGGCAAGCTGAAAACTTACCTACAACTCTGCGCCTCTATAAAACAGGTGATAAAGTCAGATATTTAGCCGATGGAACAATTGATTATGTCGAACGAATAGACCATCAAGTGAAACTCAGAGGTTATCGAATTGAATTGGGTGAAATTGAATCAGCTTTGACTCGTTTAGATGATATTACCCATTCTGCAGTATTGGTGCGTGAGGATAATCCTGGTATTAAACGTCTGGTAGGTTATGTCGTGTCATCCAATAAAGAGGCTTTTGATTCAACGGTTGTTAGGCAATCACTCAAATCAGCTTTGCCAGATTATATGGTGCCCACCGCTTATGTGATATTAGATGAAATGCCTTTATCACCGAGTGGCAAAATTGACCGCAAAGCATTGCCAGCACCTGATGGTGATTCTCATGGTTTGGAAAGCCAATTTGTTGAAGCAGGTACAGACAAAGAAAAACGACTGGCTAAAATTTGGCAGGATGTGTTGAAAATCAACCGTATTGGAATTCATGATAACTTTTTTGAATTGGGCGG
>JABHHM010000515.1 GCA_018671575.1 Methylococcales bacterium
CGCAGGATTTTTGTTTGCCTTTGAGGCGCAAAAATAGGCGTGTAGTCGAACTACACAACTATTTTTGCAACAAAAAAGGCGGACAAAAAAATTACTATGCCCTTTGGGTGCAAGCAAGTTGGATGTTTATTTATTGCGCATCCCCTAAGTGTCTGTTTCCTATAAAGACAGCGTTTGATGAAAACAGGGATTTTTTAGAATTCTAGTAAAACCCCAACATGTATATTGTCATCAAGTTCATAATCAGTTGATGCATTATTCTTACTGTGCTCAAACTCATAGTTTCTGTAACCAGCAAATGCTTTAGCCTTAGAAATTATTTGGACTTCTATTCTGGCTGTTGATTCAATAAGAGAGCTCATGTCTTTAGATGTTGTAATGTCTGGTGCGTAGTTGACTTCAAAGACAATGGACATGGGGTAGGTTGTTTTTAGTGTTAAACTTGCTTGACCACCGATGCCCAATGCAAAGAATTGGTCATCCAGTCTGTCTGAATAGATGCCAGTGAATTTTGCACCAATACCGAGTCTGAAATTACCGACACCTGTAGGGTTGCCGTTGACACCTAAATATAAAGAGCCTGCGTAATCTTTGTCTTCATTATAGAAAAAATTGAGTGATCCTGATGATCCTTCCATTAGGTTCTGGTTGTCGCCACTGATTGAAAACTCAGCCATTTCTTCATTGAGTTTAATGCCGAAGCTATCAGCAAAAACAAGCTGATTAAAGAATAGGGCGGTTAGACCGATAAATTGTATGATGTATTTAGAACTAAAATGCATGGGGTTTCCTTGTAATTATTATTTTTTTAGATTAATCAATCGTTGTTATAATTATACAACAAATAATGTGAGTGTAACTATAATTATATCAATAAAGCAACATTTTGTTGTTTTGGTAGGTATTTTTGATTTGGACGCAATGACTCATAAATTTGAAATTATTCAAAAAGAAGAATGTTATCAAGGTTTTTTTACCTTAACTCGATTGCATATCAAGCATACGTTATATGCAGGTGGTTGGAGTGAACCAGTTGTTCGAGAGTTATTGGATAGAGGTCATGCTGTTGCAGTGCTACTTTATGACCCGTTATTGGATAATGTCGTATTTGTTGAACAATTTAGAGTTGGCGCGTTGGATGATGAAAAGGGAGCCTGGTTGTTAGAATTGGTTGCTGGTATGATCGAAAACGGGGAAACTCATCATGATGTGGCTAAACGGGAGTGTATAGAAGAAGCGGGTTGTGAAATTTCATGCATAGAAGAAATTTGTTATTATTATCCTAGTCCTGGTGGTACCAATGAAATGATTGGCTTGTTTTGTGCAAGAGTTAATTCTTCATCTATCGGTGGTATTTACGGAGTAGAGGATGAAAATGAAGATATTTTGGTGCATGTGATGAGTTTTGAGCAATCTGTGGCTGAATTATATGATGGAAGAATTAATTCTGCGAGTACCATTATCGCAATGCAATGGTTGATTTTAAATAAAGATAAGTTGGTACAGAAGTGGACATGATTCAAATAAGCAATTCTAACAGGGAGACTTTGTGAAAAAAATCATCACAATAGTTCTGCTTGTGTTTATTTTATTTGAGAGTTCGTCTTTATTGGCAACGAGCCGTGAATATAAAATTAAAGGCGCTTTTCTGTTTCATTTTACTGATTTTGTCCAATGGCCAGAAAAAAAATCATCTTATATCATTGCTGTGATCGGTAAAGATCCATTTGATGGCTATTTGGATAAGTTAGCCATTTCCATGCGTAAGAAAAAAAATAAAAAAATAAGTATTGAGTATTACCGTTCTTTTGATGAAGTTAAGCAATTGCCCGATATTGTATTTATTTCTATTAAACAACAACTTGAAAAATACCAACTACATCGTCAGTTTAAAAATAAGCCTATGCTAACAGTAGCAGAACACAATAATATGATTGATGCTTGTGGTGTCATCCGAATATATAACAAAAAACGTAAAGTACGTTTGGAAATAAATGTCAAAAGAGCCAAACAAAATAATTTGAAAATCAGTTCTAAATTACTGAGGTTAGCGAAGGTCAAAGGTGATCTCTGTGAACCATAGAATAGGTGATTTAATCAAATTATGAAGTGGCTGCATTCTAAGAAAATAGGTAAAAAAATAACCTATGTGATGACACTCAATAGTTTCATTACATTGTTTATTGCAACCATTATATTTTTAGCTTATGACATTAAATCATCGGGAGAATTGTTGGTTGATGATGTTAAAACGCAAGCTGTTTTAATTGGTAACAATGTGACAGCCGCATTATTGTTTAAAGATAATGATACGGCCAAAGAAATTCTGCATAGCTTGAAAAGTAAATCAAACATCATTGAAGCCGCACTTTATGATGCGGACAATCAAATTTTTGAACAATATTCTCGTGCGGGAGGGCAAGTTAATTTCCCTAAGAACAATGATCAATCCGAGCATTTTCAATTTCGAAAAACAGATCTGATTTTTACCATGCCGATTCATCAGGGTAGTGAATTATTAGGGAAAATTGTCATTCGAGCCAGCTTAGATAAATGGTTTAAAAGAATGAAGCAGTATTTGCTGTTAATTCTTATTGTTTTAATCGGTTCGTCAATGCTGTCATTTGTAACGGCAATGAAGTTGGCAAAATTAATTGTCAGTCCAATTCATAAGTTGATTGGAGGGGTTCGAAATGTTATCGAACATAATAACTTTTCAATTAGGGTGGAAAAAACCAGTACTGATGAATTGGGTCAAATGACTGATGATTTTAATGAAATGTTAGAAGAAATTGATATTAGGGATAAAGAATTACTGGCGATTTCAAAAGATTTGGAGAAAAAAGTTAAAGAACGTACTTTTCAATTAGAAATTGAAAGAAATAAGGCGATTGAAGCAGATCAAATGAAGACCAATTTTTTAGCCAATATGAGCCATGAAATTAGAACACCCATGACAGCAATATTAGGTTTTACTGACTTGATTTTAGATCCAAAACAGTCATCAGAAGAGATGGTCTATAATATAAAAACCATCAAAAATAGTGGAACTCATCTGTTAAGTATTATTAATGATATTTTGGATATATCCAAAATTGAAGCTGGAAAAATGACTGTTGAGCAAGTTGAATTTTCCCCAATGAAATTGTTGGGAGATATTGTTGCTATTATGTCTAGTAAAGCAACAGAAAAAGGCTTGAGATTTGAAACCAGTTTCGAGGGGCGGGTTCCTGAAATTATTCGCAGTGATCCTGTGAGGTTGCGGCAGATTTTGATGAATATCATCGGTAATTCAATTAAATTTACCAACGAAGGAGAGATAAGAATAGTTGTGGATAGTTATGCTGATGATGAAGGCTTACAAATGATGCGGTTCAGAGTCAAGGATACTGGAATTGGTATTGATGAGGCTAAGCAAAAAGAACTATTTGTTCCCTTTAAACAGGCAGATTCTTCTACCACAAGAAAATTTGGTGGTACAGGATTGGGGTTGGCTATCTCTAAAAAATTAACGCAAATTCTAGGTGGTGACATTACCATAGCCAGTACAGCAGGATTGGGGGCTATGTTTACAGTAACAATCAGTTTTGAGGAAAATCAGTCGTCTCGGTTTATAGAAGAACCCAGCTTAGAATTAATTGAAGATGAGAGTTTGTCTCTTCAGCATGAGCCTATCAATATCCAGATAAAAGCCAAAATTTTATTGGCTGAAGATGGTTTGGCGAATCAAAAGCTGGTGTCGTATTATTTGAAAAAAGTAGGTTGTAATGTTGATATTGTTGATAATGGCAAAAAAGGTTTGGAGGCTGCCATGTCAGCCTGGAACGAAGATTGTCCCTACGATATCTTTATTTGCGATATGCAAATGCCGATAATGGATGGTTATACGGCGGTGAGTAAGTTGAGGCGGCAGGGTTATGATTTGCCCATTATCGCTTTAACGGCTCATGCTATGTCTGGTGATCGTCAAAAATGTTTGGACGCAGGATGTGATGAATATGCAACCAAACCGATTGATAATAAGCAGTTAATTGATTTGGTGATGACTTATAGTAAAGCTGAAGTGATTGAAATAAATAAAGAAACTGAGGTTAGTCAAAGTGCTATTCCGTTAGATAGTGTGATGATTAATGATGACGATGATATTGTCAGTGATTATGCTCGTACCCATCCCGATATGGGGGATTTAATTAATGAATTTATTGATCATCTTGCTATTTATGCCAAAGAGATGGAAGAGGCCTTTGATAAGCAAAATTATGAATTGTTGGGTGTTAAGGCTCATCAAATTAAGGGTTGCGGTAAAGGGTATGGTTTTGCAATTTTAACCGATGAAGCTAGAAAATTAGAAAACAATATTAAAGCTGAGTTGAGTCGCTCGTCTGCTCAAACGAAACTTAGTCCTTCTCGGGATAAAAATGAGTTTGATGTCAATATTGTCGGTGAAAACTTAAAAAGTTTCATAAAATTATGTCAGCGTATTAAAAAGATGTAGTCATTGATGAAAAAAACTGAGTTTAAAAAATTACTTTTAATTGATGATTCTCCTGAAATTCATACTTTATTAAATTTTTGGTTGAAAAATGAGTCAATTGAGATATTGCATGCATCAGATGGTGCTGAAGGTTTGCAAATTGCTTTTGCTGTGGTTCCCGACATTATTTTATTGGATGTTGGTTTGCCAGTTCAAGATGGTTTTGAAATATGTAAAATAATCAAATCAAAATCTGAAACTCAGTTAATTCCCGTGATCTTTTTAACGGGATCTGATGATACACATGATAAAATTTATGGGTTAAATATTGGAGCCGCTGATTACATTACAAAACCTTTTGACCCTGGAGAGCTGGTGGCTAGAATTAGGGCCATTCTAAGGGCGAGAGAGCTTGAGCAATTTAATGCAGAGCTGGAGCATTCAGTAGAAAAACAAACTCAAGAGTTGATAAAGACTAATTTTAAATTGCAGGAAGAAATACAAGAACGCAAACAAATTGAAGAGGAAATTCGTAAGCATAAAGGTCATCTTGAGTTTTTAGTTGAAGAAAAAACAAAAGATTTAGCAATTGCTCTTGATCAAGCTGTCGCAGGTAGTGAAGCTAAAAATATTTTTCTGGCGCAAATGAGTCATGAATTAAGAACGCCCTTAAATGCCATTATAGGCTATAGCGAAATTCTACTAGAAGAGGTAATTGATGACGGTCATGATGACTATATTCCAATCGTATCGCCTATTACCAATGCGGGGCACAATTTATTAAAAATCATTGATAGTATTTTGGATATTGCACATGTTGAATCAGGTAAGTTGGAGGCTGTTATTCAGAATATTGATGTTGATGAGCTGGTTCAAGAAGTTGTGGATGAGATTATTCCAATCATTAGCAAAAATAAAAATAATCTTAAAATTAATATTTCTGAAGAAGTGGGTGTTATTCGGCAAGACTCAGAAAAATTATCAAAAATGCTGGAAAATTTACTCGATAATGCCGCTAAGTATACTGATTCAGGAGATATTGTATTAACTGTTGAGTCAAAAATGGAAGAAGGCTCTCGTTATATTACCTTCAAGGTTCAAGATACAGGAATTGGTATTGAAGCAGATAAAATAGAAATTATTTTTGAACCATTTATGCAGGCGGATAATTCTTATACCAGGAATTATGATGGCGCTGGTTTGGGTTTATCGCTGGTAAAAAAATATGTTGATTTGATGAAAGGGGTTATAAACGTTAAAAGTGAAGTGGGTGTGGGGTCATCATTTAGTATTTGTGTACCTGTTTTTGATTGATGAAAATTGTAATATGAATAGTTAGGTAACTCGCAACAAATAAACTACCCATCTTACTTGCACCCAAAGGGCATAAAACTCTTTTACCTGTCTTGTATCTTCTTTGCCACAAAAATAGTTATGTAGAGTGACTACACGCCTATTTTTTTAACAAAAAAGACAAACAAAATTTCTGCGCAATATGGGTAGTTTATTTATTGTGCGTTACCTTAATATTCAACTAATTTTTTAGGATAATACGGCAATAAGCCACTTTTTAGTAGATCTGTATAGCAATTATTACTGGCCAGGTGTCGGCTCTTTGGTAGCAAAGGTAATATGAATAAATCCAGTTTGTCGTGCAGCATTCAAAACAGTCATTACTGATTGATGACTTGTATTTGCATCCGCACTGATAACAAAAGGCTGGTTTCTTTTATTTCCCGCAACTTTAATAAATGCTTTCTTCAAAGTTTCAAATTTAGTATTAACCAACTGGCGTTGATTTACAAAATATCGACCTTGAGCATCAACCGTAACCTCAATGTCATTTTTACTAATTTCTCTGTCTTCAGACTGTGCTTCTGGCAGTTGAAGCTTAATTTGTGTTTCATGGGTAAATGTTGTTGAAACCATAAAAAATATCAGCAGTAAAAAAACCACATCAATCAATGGTGTCAAATTTAACTCAAGTTCTTCAGATTGTGCTGTTTTCAAATTCATGAGTTAAACCCTTTATCAACTTTTTTCTCGGTCGCCATGCATAATTTCAACCATTTTCAACGCTTCTTCTTCCATTTGAATAACTAAAGCATCTACTTTGCCACGAAAATACCGATAAAACATCAAAGTAGGAATGGCAACTGATAAACCAGCCGCAGTAGTAATCAATGCTTCTGAAATACCACCTGCCAATACCCCAGGATTACCCACACCATGAACCATAATGGCAGTAAAAACTTTAATCATTCCAATAACTGTACCTAACAAACCTAACAAGGGAGTAATGGCAGCAATGGTTCCCAATGCATTCAAAAACTTTTCCAGCTTGTGTACAACTTGTCGACCTGTTTCTTCAATGCTTTCTTTCATCACTTCACGGGAATGGTTCATATTGACCAAACCTGCCGCCAAAATACGACCCAAAGGAGATTCATCACGAATTTGTTTAATTTGTGTGGAATCAAGCTTTTTAGATTTGTATAATTTCCAAACTTTAGCCACCAGATGCTTAGGAATTATTTTACTGGTTTTTAATGCAATAAGCCGTTCAAATACAATGGCCATTGCAACAATAGAACAAAGTATGATCGGTACTATCAGCACGCCACCCTTAATAATTAGTTCAAACACCTGATTTCCTTTTTTATTTAGTCAGTAGATGGTTAGGTCACACGCAATAAATAAACGACCCATATTGCGAGTTGCCTTAAGTAACATGCGTAAACAGACCATCAAAACGATGAAAATTTAATTCTTGTAAAAAGCATAGAATGAATTCTTCATAACGCCAACCCTTATTTACAGACTATTTTTAATATTTAGGTAACACCCAATAAATAAACTATCCATATTGCGCAGAAATTTTATTTGTCGTCTTTGTTACAGTCGCTCTACATAACTATTTTTGTAGCAAAGAAGACGAACAAAGTAGTTTATTTATTGCGAGTTGCCTTAGGTAACACGCAATAAATAATTCAATTTTTTTAGGGCAAAATTTTCTGTTCTAATATTAATTGCTTGCCAGATTTCTGAAAATCCAACCTCTCTAAAAAACTCATTCCCAATAAAATCCGATAATCACCCATCTGATCAAGAATGGCTCCTCTGACATTTTTTAGCGTAATACTGCCGATTTTTATTTCATCAATATGGGTTTTATAGGCAGTCACTCGACCACTTGCTGTCACCATAAATTCTTCATCTTCAAACTTTAAATTTAGTTTTTGTGCCAATTCTTTTGGAATAGAAACCAGACTCGCCCCCGTATCCAATAAAAATTCAACTGGATAACCATTAATACTACCTTTTGACTGGAAATGACCGCTAGGATCAAGACGTAAAATAATTCGTCGGGTAATTTTAGGTTTGTTTTGTGCATCAATTTGCTCTTGCAAGCCCTTAGGCATCATAGGCAAAGCCGTTTCAACCGCTTGATCAAAAACACCAATCAACCACGATTCATTCCACCATTGCTGATCTTTTACGCCAAATGCATTACCTAAAATCAATGTTGCCATAACAATGACCGTACCACGCATGGATCCGAATAAAAAACCAAACAAATGATCATGGCTATCGGGACCACCTTTCAAGAAAACTCGCTCCAACGATCTCCTAACAACAGAAAGAATCAAAAAAGTGGGTAAAAACGTCAGGGTTGCACCAATCATAAAACGCAGTTGCCCGCTTGCAATTTGATCTTTAAACAAATCAGCAATATCATGACCAAACACAAACACCAGATAAATGGATAAAACCCAAACCAACAAAGAAAGTAATTCGTGAATCAACCCCCTGGTTAAGCCAACAAAGGCTGAAATACCCAGCACCATCACGATGATTATATCTATTACTGCCGCCATATTTTACACTCTTAATTCCAATATCGTTTATTATACGACCGCCACAATCTTATATTCAGCTTATCTTTGTCGTTATAGCTAAATATTATACTGCCGTCACTTGCTGTATTATACAACTTGGAATCAGCAGTTTGATATCTTTTAACTATTTTTTTATGAGGATGATGATATCGATTGCGATATCCACTGGAAAAAACAGCATGTTTGGGTGATATTAATTGGATAAAACGAGATGATGACGAGGTTTTACTGCCATGATGTGGCACGATAATGATATCCACATCCAATTCATTTTTAACCAATGATTTAATTAAATATTTTTCAGCACTTTTTTCGATATCCCCCGTGATTAAAACAGACAATTGAGGGTGCGTGATTTTTAAAACACATGACGCATTATTCCCAGATTTTTTCATACCCAAAGATGGATATAATATTTCAAACTTAACCCCATCCCAATACCAATTTTGCTGATCATGGCATAAAGCAGCCTGTTTAACAGGAATCAAATCAGGCATTCCTCCGCTGGTATTTAATGCGGGGTATTCTTTCATTAAGGCTTTTGTTCCTCCCATATGGTCATTATCTGAATGGCTGATCATTAAATAATCTAAATGCTTAATACCATTATATTTCAAATAAGGAATAATAACTGCATCAGCCGCATTAAAGCGATCACTAAATTTTGCTCCCGTATCATAAACCAGTGTATGATTTTGAGTTTGAATAACCACAGACAAACCTTGCCCCACATCTAATACAGCCAATTTTAAAGAGTTAGGCATTGCAACAGGTTTGGCCAAAAAACCTGCAGGTAATAAAAATATCACACCCAGCCATTTACCAGGAAACCCTCGGGGCAATAACAAAATAAAACAAGCCGCAACCAGACAAATAAACACAATTGAGTTCTGGCCTGAAAACTTGACCACAGAAACGGGCAGATTCTCGCTGATCTGTAAAACCCACCAAAATAAGTTCATCGGATAATCTAAAACAGCCAAATATCCTCCCATTATTGATGGCACACACAAAAGCAATAAAATTGCGAGTAAAGCCATGGGAACAATAACCAAACTAATCAGTGGAATAACAACGAGATTTGTTAATGGTGAAACAACAGAAACTTGTTGAAAATAAAGATATAAAATGGGCAATAATGCAAACATTAAACCCCATTGAATTTTTAGCCAACCGATTATCTTGGAATGGTTAACGGCAGAAGAAATAATCCATAAAATTGCAGCAACGGCAATAAAAGACAACCAAAAACCTGGCAAATAAACAGCGAATGGATCAACAACAAGAACAACCAATAAAGCAACAGCTAATACCTGGGATGGTTTTATCGACCGATAACCATACATTGCAATTACAACAACGGTTAACATAATTAATGCACGCTGGGTCGGCAAAGCAAAACCTGCCATTAATGCATAACAAAACGCACCAAACAAAGCAAAACCAGCACTCCACAGTTTTGCGGGGTAATAATTTGTCATCCCATGAATTCGACGAACCACACTAAAAACCAAAGCATAAATCAGACCAAAAATAAGACCAATATGTAACCCTGATATAGCGACAATATGACTTGTTCCCGTCGCAATTAATAAATGATTTTGCTCAGATGTTAACTTTTGACGATCGCCAATGGCCAGAGCCATTAATAATCCCATATTTTCAAATTCTGCAACCACATGTTGCAATTGGTTTGCAATAGTTTGTCGTATTCGCTGATAACCATAACCTAAATCATGTCCCAGTTTTTTGTTAGACTTTGACTTTTTAACGTAACCTGTTGCTCGGATTCCCTGATAAAACAACCATTGTTCATAGTCAAATGCACCTGGACTTTGAAACCCATGTGGTTTTTTTAATCTCACCAAAAACTGCCATTGCTCACCCGCTTGCACGGACTGAGCCCCCCGATACCAGCTTAATAAAATTTTCCCATCAAACTTAATTTGTTTTTGTTGATGAAAAATTTTTGTTGGTTTAATTTTAAATCGTATCCCATGAGCTGTTTTTTTAGGCAAGTTAATAATTGTTGCATGTACCAATAAATTCTCGCCTTGCAGAGATTCAGGCAATGAATTTAATAATGCAAAATAACCATGCCAACACCCCCAACACACACCAAGGAAAATCACACCCAATATTCTTAAATAACGGATAAAACAAAAGAAAACAGCAATAAACGTAGCAAACACAATCCAAAGCAATTGGGGCAATTCAGTAAAAAACTGAACACTTAACAATCCCGCTAAAAATAATAATAAAAACTTAGGCACTGGCATTCATCTATATGATTGGAAAAAAACGTACACGACAGCAAAACATTTCATATAATATAGTCATGTGAAACTTTTTTTCAACTGACTTTAATTTTACCCAAATATGCCGAAAAAAATTCTTAGAAAATTTATGCCCAACCCAGAGTCAATTCGTAATCATCCAACAATTCAACGGTTTGGCTCTTTATTGGATAATCCTAACTTATGGCATTTAAATCGACACTCTGTTGCAGGAGCTCTGGCGACAGGATTATTTATGGCGTTTGTCCCAGTACCATTTCAGATGGCATTGGCAGCGGCAGTAGCCATTGCTCTGAGAGTCAATCTTCCGTTATCGGTAGTCACCGTCTGGCTTTCTAATCCAGCAACCATTCCACCTATATTTTATTTTTGTTACTTAGTGGGCGCATGGACTATTGATGCTCCGCCTGATGCAGATTTTGCCTTTGAACTATCATTTCACTGGCTAATGCATAGCTTAGGTAATATATGGCAACCCTTTTTACTCGGATGTTTAATTATGTCAGTAACCTCTAGTATTTTTGGTTATTTTTTTGTTCAATTATCATGGCGTTGGTGCGTTTATCGTCAGTTAAGAATTAGAAAAGAAAAACGAATAATTCAGTAAAATAACTTTTGCAGTGCTTTTCAATGGCTAACTTTTTATCTAACAAGCAAGAACATAATACACACGACCGATTCATCGTTGCCGATGACTGGTCTGGCAATTGGCAAGCCAATGTCGCCATTAAGATCACATCCATTCTAACGTGGATTATTGTGGTTTGTGGGTTTTCCACTTCCCTGATTATTTTAAATGATATTAAAGAAAAACAGTTTCAAAAAATTCAACAGGAATCTGATCAAAAAGCCTACCTTATTCTTAACTTTTTACACAACAAAAATGATCGAGTTGATTCCTCTAACAAAATCAGAGCACTGTTATTTTCCAACAATTTTCCCTATGCTGAATTAAAAATTCACAATGAACTTATTAAATTTGGACAGCATGAAAAAAAACTGGAATGCTTGCTAAAACCCATCATATTATTCAAAGACAGTCAGGCAAAAAACCATTTAAAATTATGTCATCAACCTTTGAAACAAATCATTAGAGAAAAGCAGATAACCACCATTACAATTATCGGTTTCATCACTTTAATTTTTGCAGGCATTAACATTCTTATTGTTTCAAAAATAATAACATCCCCCTTTAAAGCATTAGAAAAAGCCATTCAATTTGTTAAAAACGGGGATTTATCAACCCGCATGGAAACCAAACGACATGATGAGTTTGGCAGAGTTGCACAATTTTTTAACGATATGCTGGATGGCATTCAACAAGATAAGGATAAAATTGAAGAAAGTAACCGCAACCTTGAAACCATCGTTGATGAAAGAACCCAGGAATTAATTACAACCAACAAAGAGTTACGCGGCACACTAGACAACCTACAACAAACACAAAAACAATTAGTTCAATCAGAAAAAATGGCTGCATTAGGCCAACTAATTGCTGGCATAACTCATGAAATCAACACGCCATTAGGTGTTGTGCAAGCCTCTATTGGCAACATGTCATCTTCTTTGGAAAATGCCATTCAGACAATGCCTGAGTTACTCAAATATTTGGAAGATGAAAAATTAGAGTTATTCTTAAATTTAATTCAGATGGCACAACAACAAACTCAATATTTATCAACCCGAGAAGAAAGATCCTATCGAAGGAAAATCAGCAAAATTTTACAGCAAGAAAACTTTGAAAATGCCGATGAAATTGCCGACACATTGGTAGATATGGGTATTTATGATAGTTACAGCTCTTTTTTCCCCTTATTTCGTGATGCTAAAAATGATCTTATCTTACAAACCAGTTACAACCTGGCCACCATCAACAAAAACAGCAAAAACATATCCATCGCCATAGAACGTGCTACCAAAGTTGTTTTTGCCCTTAAAAAATTCTCACACCACGATTTATCTGAAAAAATGTATCGGTCTGATATTAATGAAGACATTGAAACGGTACTCACATTATACCAAGGTAATATTAAACATGGTGTTGATGTTACTAAGAATTTTGAGCCGTTACCCGCCATTAACTGCTACCATGATGAGCTCAACCAAGTCTGGACCAATATTATTCATAATGCATTGCAAGCAATGAATCATAAAGGAAAGTTAAAAATTATTACCAAACATCGTCTAGGCTATATTATTGTAGACATCATTGATAATGGCAAAGGAATTCCAGCCGAAGTATTACCCAATATATTTCAGGCATTTTTTACCACCAAAAAGATGGGTGAAGGCAGTGGTCTTGGGCTGGATATTTGCCAAAGAATTATTTCACGTCACAAAGGACGCATTAAAGCCTATTCAAAACCCAATGAAACGATCTTTAGAATTATTTTACCAATTAACCCTATTGTGGAAATATCATGAATAAAGCAACAATCATCTGCGTAGATGATGAAAAAATTGTTCTTTCTAGCATAAAACAGCAACTAAAACGTCATTTCAATCATAAATTCAGTATCGAAACCGTTGAAAGTGCGGAAGATGCTCTGGAATTAATTTTCGAATTACAAGAAGATAATATTGAAATTCCTTTACTGATTTCTGACCACATCATGCCAGCAATGAAAGGTGATGAACTCATCATTAAATGCGAAAAATTCATACCCAATGCCCTAAAAATATTGCTAACAGGGCAAGTGACTCCAGAAGCGATCGGCAATATCATTAATCATGCAAATTTGTATCGCTATATTTCAAAACCCTGGAATGAAAAAGATTTTTTACTCACCATTGATGAGGCCATACAAAAATATTACACGGAACAACGACTCAAAGAGCAAGAAGAGCAGTTTAAATCGATCATTAACAATATAAATATCGGTATATTTTGTATTCCCTTAATGGGCAATGGAAATTATATGCAAATCAACCCTGCATTGATCAAATTACTAGGCTATACAGACAAAAATGCGCGGAACAATTCACTGTTACAACACTTTAGTGATGCCAGTAAAAAAGAATATTTTTTAAAGAAGATTAGATTAAAGGGAGAGGTAAAAAACCTTGAAGTAGATTTTACCACCAAGCTCGGAGACAATATTAAAGTTTCAATCTATGCCAGTGCACAATATGATCAGAAACAGGCAAACATCAAGTGGATTAATGGTATTGTAGAAAATATTTCTTAAAAGAATCAGTAAAGCTTTAGACTTAAATTATACATAATCAGAAAAACTCAAGTTCTCCAGAGTCCACCAGTTCTTCTTCATTTTCGATAAACTTTTCAGAATCCCAATGAAGATGGAAAGAAAATTTCAGATAAATATTAAATTTATATAAAATTTCTCCACTCTCAGGATCATATCGCTCAAGATCAAAACTAAACCCAACTAAAGGATCCGCTGCACCAAAACTAATGTAACCCTCTTTATGATTGATCGTAAGAGGCACATCGATTCCACCTTCACGCCCAACATAATCAGAAGGAATATATTTTGACTTGAATGCCCCCCAGATTGAATTCATCAACTCACGCATCAAATCTTCTGCATACCATGCCGCACGCCCATTATGTGCAGTAAATGTGGTTTTTCCATCATTAATGACACGAATAATATCCGAACTAACCGATTGAAGCATCACTACACCTTCACACCAGTCACTGCGGATTGACATCAATTCAATACGCTCACCATAAATACGGCGATCAGATGACATAAAAACGTTGGTTGAGGTTACATGGGTATCACGAAATTTCTCAATCATTGCTTCACAAGCCATTGCCTGAAAGTCTTGTATCCAACCTTCAGGAAATACCTTATTAAAAACAAAATCTGACATCAGTGTTTTAAGCGTATCAAAGTCATCTGACTGATAGGTTTTTATTACATCTGGGTTAACGGCCATTTGTAAAAACTGATTAGTTACTTCAATTTCATCACTGCGAATAAAAATGGGTATAGATGGAAAAAAAACATTAATCTCACAAACAAACCCCAGCACTTCATGATTCAAGCCACAAATAATAATCCCTCCTACATTTAGACTACTTTTTATCGTAGGCATAAGTAGCTCAGGAGTTGCAACAAAACCACCTTTCAGATTATAGTCTTGGCAGAATGACTTAAGAACATCCTTATAATCATCGTCTGTTTCGTAAATTAGAATTTTACTTTCGATTTTTGAGTTATTTTCCATCAAATTCTCTTTGTTTCAAGTCAAATTAAGTAAAATTCTAGCAGAACATCAAGGTTTTATAATAAAAAATGCTTATTAATTAGCTCGGTTAAATCTGCATATTTTTTTACAACTGGAAACTGAGGAAATTCATCAATTACATTTTGTGGTGGACAGAATAAAATCCCTTGGTCAGCCTGATTTAACATACTGGTATCATTATATGAGTCTCCAGCAGCCACCGTATTAAAATTCAGCGCTTTGAATGCTTCTACCGCTTTACGTTTATGATCTTTTAAGCGAAGTTGATAGTTCGTGATTTTTCCATTATTTATCACCAATTGATGACAAAATAAAGTGGGCCAATCAAGTTGCTTCATCAACGGACGAGCAAAGTCTGAAAATGTATCTGAAAGTATAATACATTGATATCGACTTCTTATATCATCTAAAAATGCTTTTGCACCATCCATTGGCGCCATTGAAGAAATAACCTCCTGAATTTCATTAATACCCAAATTATGTTCATCAAGCACAGAAAGCCGCATTTTCATCAATTCATCATAATCCGAAATATCACGTGTTGTTGCTTTTAACGCATCAATCCCTGTCACGTTGGCAAAATCAATCCATATTTCGGGGACTAACACTCCCTCCAGGTCAAGACAGACTAATTCCATGTTAATTCTCCTTTTGTTATAAAGCTGAGTTGAGTAGCTCATCTGCTCAAACGAAACTTATGCCCTTGTGGTATAAAGCTGAGTTGAGTAGCTCGTCTGCTCAAACGAAACTTATGCCCTTGTGGTATAAAGCCAAATATTTTAGTATTCTTTCTTGGCGAATCAATAATTATGCTTTAGAATAACTCTAAATTATTACCAGTCAAATAAGCGCCCGTAGCTCAGCTGGATAGAGTACTTGGCTTCGAACCAAGGTGTCGGGAGTTCGAATCTCTCCGGGCGCGCCACATTCAAAAAAATCTAATCCTGTGGTGGTGTATAATTTGCATCATTGGGATTCATAAAAATAAAATTGAATTTCCCTGGCTCCAATTCAACATAATCCATCACAGTGCCTTTAAGTAATTTTTCGTAATTGGGTGTAAATATCACCTCAATATCATTTGAAACTACTTTTATATCATGGCTCTTCGATTCATCGTATCCCATCCGATAATCTAATGATCCATCAGGCTTTTTTATCACTGCAATTCTAATCGACATTCCAGACACATCACTTTGACTAGCGGCCAAGTTTATTTGATTTGCTGCATTTTTTGTTATTTCAAACATAATTTTATAATACCTTATTAAATTATTTCACGTTAACATTTTTAATAAACAATAAAAACTGTTTAACCCAAGGATATTTTTCAGAGTTTCTAAGGTGACAATAACTGGCCAAGGTATTTTTATAAACAATTCCATCCGAATTCCCATCCACACCATAACCTCGCTTTACCTTATAACCATAACTAACATTATTTGATAATAATTCAATTGAAGAATAGTGAAATTCATGAGCATTGATTATTTTATTAGACTCTTGACTAATATTATTCCACAAATGCTCATTGGTTTGCTGAATTTTAACATAACCTCGTCCAATGGGTTTTTTATGCATAATGACCTTGGCAGGAATAGCATTAACCATTTCATATTTAATATCATTAATCTCAACAGATGAGGCTAAGTACATCAAGCCTCCACATTCAGCATAAACAACACCATCGTTTTCAATAAATTCTTTAATATCAGACTTTAATGAAGTATTAGACTCTAATTTTTCAAGATACGACTCAGGAAACCCACCACCAATAAAAAGAGCATCGATAGAAGGTAAAAACTGATCTTCAATAGAATTAATAGTGATGATTTTTACACCATAGTTAATAAATTCATCAATATCACTCTGATAATAAAAACCAAATACTGAATCTTGCATAACACCAATAGTAAGATGACTAAACTCCCTATTTTCTTCAATTGGGAGTTCTTTTTCCTGACTGATAATTTCATTAGTAGAAATAGACATCAGGCTTTTCAAATCTACTTGATCCGCTATTTGGTTTGATATTATGTTTATGATTTTTTCAGCTTCACCATGCTCGTTACAAGGCATTAGCCCAAGATGCCTTTCTAAAATATTAATTTCATCAGATTTTCTAACAGAACCATAGACCTTGATATCAGTATAATGTTCAATAACATTGATGAGCTTTCCTTCATGACGCTCTCCACCTACTTTATTTAGAATCACACCTTGTATATTAATATCTTTATCAAATTGCTGATAGCCCATTAAAAGCGGAGCAACACCTCTGGTCATTCCTATAGTATCTATAACCAGAATAATCGGTAAATTTAATAATTTTGCCAATGCTGCATTACAATTCGAACCATCAATATTAGTACCATCATACAAACCTTTATTACCTTCAACAACAACCATATCCATGCCATTAATATGGCGACAATACAATGACATAATTTCAGCTTCAGTCATTGCGTTAAAATCAAGATTAAAACACTGATTACCTGATGCTTCAGCCAGCCATTTCGGGTCTATATAATCAGGACCTTTTTTAAAGGTCATCACACGATACTTAAGTGCTGCAAATGCAGCAGAAAGGCCGATTGATATTGTTGTTTTTCCCGAAGATTTGTGTGCGGCAGAAATATAAATATTAGACATAAAAATAATTTAATTTGGAAAATAAAGGATTTTCACACTCTCTTTACCAATTTATTTCAACCTTGAAATCAGTTGAATCGTAGCGAATACATTCAATGCTATGAATATTCAGTTACATTGAGCGTTTGAGTAGGTTCAAGAATGTAAAATAAATTTTTACATAGGAGTGAGGAATTAATAGGATAAACAAAAAAGGAGCCAATGGCTCCTTTTATTTAAAATGATAACATTACTTTATGAATGATGAGGATCAACCACATCATCAGCTAAACTCACTGGTAAAAACTTTAAAAATTTAACAGCAAAAGTAACAATAATCAGAGAAAGAGCAATACCACCTAAACCCAATAATATTTCTGCAGGTGTTGGCGAATAAGTATTCACAACCCCGTCAAAAAATGAACTACTGACTTCCATTCCTGGAAAAAGCTGGAGCGGAAATAGTTGCCCGCCAATTAAAATGACATAAACTTGCGCTATTCCACCCACTAGAATTAACGAACAAGCAGATATAATCGCATTTCTAGAATTTGCAGTTTTAGGTGAATACAATAAAATTAAAGGTAAAATACTTCCTAAACCGAGCTGAACTATCCAAAACAATTTAGTAATCATACCACCATCACTTAAAATAAAAGCTTCAACAGCATGATGTTCAGTTGCATATAAGTTAGTCAAATGTTTTGCAATAACAAAATACATAACACCTGCAACAAAAACACCCAATAAATTCTTCAATCTTATTACAACCTTGTCACCCAACTCTCTTTCAGTCCATTGATAAGAAAACATCAAAACCAACAAGAATGCTGCCAAACCAAATGAAAATGACATAACGATAAACATTGGAGCCATAATTGCAGCATCATATGCCTGTCTAGCAACAAGAAAACCAAAAATTGATCCTGTACCAGTTGTTAATGCTAAACGCCAGATAAATGCTGTTGTACCAGCAATTTTATAATATTTACTAACTGTTCGATCCATCATTGTCCAAATATATACAATAACTATTGCGAAAAAACCTGTATATAAATAGATATTCCAAGCAAATATTGATTTGAAATTATAATAGGTCATTGCAACAATTAATCGATCTGGACGCCCCAAATCTAAAACCAAAACAGCCAACCCACCAGCCAACAAAGCCAATGCTAAAAGACAGGATAATCTAGCCAATGGTTTATACATAGATTTACCAAAGACTGTGCCAATTGACGCAATATTTAAAGCACCCGAAGCACAAATAATCAAAAATATGGCAAATACATGAGGCATTCCCCAGACAACTTGATTGGTCATGCCCGTCACATGATGGCCATGATGTTCCATATAATAGGTTGCACCTAGAGCAAACAAAATGATACAACCTAATATACCAACCAATAAGAAAAATTTAGAACTATTTCCTTCAATTTCCTGATAGTGGAGTTTTTTCATCATAAATCCATAATTATGTTAATTTTAAAAATTTTTATATCTTACACCAGGATTCAAACCTAAATCTGCCCTGATTTGACGGCTTGAAGAAGTTTTCAAAGCAACTGATAATTCACTATTTGGATCTTTCATATCGCCAAATACAATTGCCTTATGGCCTGATTCATTACAAGCTTCAACACAAGCAGGTTGCTTATCCTGATCCACACGATGAACACAAAAAGTACAAGATTCTACAGTACCCTTGCCTCGTGGTGAATAACTTTTCTGATTTGACAGTTCTTCATGAATGAAAGATCTTGCCTTGTAAGGACACGCCATCATACAGTAACGACACCCAATACATATATGCTTGTCCACCAAAACAATATTATCTTTTCTTTTAAATGATGCTCCCGTTGGACAAACATCAGCACAAGGAGGATTTTCACAATGCTGGCACATAATAGGTAAACTTATCGTTTTCCCAATACTTTTATCTGTAACCGTGACTTTTCTCATCCACTGAGCATCGGTAGCCTCTCGACCATGACCAGTTAAACCATGTTCTTTATTACAACCTTCAACACAAGCATTACAACCATCGGCACATCTTGCCGTATCAATTAACATCCCCCATCTTTTATTAGCTGATGCAAGTTCATTATCTGACTTTGCCTCTGCAACTTTGTATAAAAAAAGACCTGGAGTAATTGTTAATGCGCCAGCAGCGGAAATTTTAACAAGAAACTCTCTTCTTGTGTTAACAGGAGCACCTTCTTTTTCATTAGAAGCCATAGAATTATTCATCCGTAGATTTTGCTGTTTTCTGTAACCGAGTGATCAAACTGGTGATCCCTTTGTTTTTAACATTTTGACTATTTAAAATACCTAATTTTGCATCGGGCTTAGTTGCATGACATCCAAAACAATCAATACTCACTGCCGCATAGGAATGGCAAGATTGACAAAATTGCCCTTCCTTATTGATGGAGATATACTCACCAACTTTATCTTTTTTCACATGACAACTAATGCACTCTTTCAAACTATGCTTTTTTGTACGTTGACCTTCATGCATTGTCAAATCACGCTTATGAAGTAAATACTCCATGTGATTTTTTCGCATTTCAGGAATGGGTTCAACACAGGTTTTGCCTTTAGTTGCTTCAGGAATGATAAGAGAATTTTCATTCGCATATACATTCGTTGATAAAAAAGCAATATTAAGTACAAGCAAACTTAAAGCAGTTTTTATTTTTGATAGGTATGTTTTAGTAGTCGGCATTTTATTATTCGCCCATACCCATTTTAATATAACCTGTTGGACAAACATCTGCACATATATGACAACCGACACAAATATTATAATCTGTATAGACATAACGCCCTAATGTACTTTCGGTTTTCTTAGTTCGATGAACTGCATCTTGAGGACAATAAATAACACAATTATCACACTCAAAGCACATTCCACAGCTCATGCATCGACCCGCTTCAGCTTTTGCAGTTTCTTCACTAAGACCAATCACTCTTTCTTCAAAATGACCTATAACTTCTTCAGATGAAGGTACCTTTTCATCTCTAATATTTCTAGGCTCAAAGGCATAATGACCAAGAAATAAATCATCATGAGGAATTACTTCATTGGCTGATCTGTCTTCATAATTATGAATGGCTCTACTACTACTATCAGTTCCTCTCAAATCATTTTCAGGAGTCACTTCACCTTTTTGTGAATCAAAGCTTGTTGGCTCCAAACTTGTTTCCACCAATTTAGACATCAAATTATAATGATGTACATCAACTTTTGGACGGTGCTTATTGTTAATACCATTTAGATAATGATCAATACTTTCAGCAGCAATTGAAGCTTGCCCAATTGCTGTTGTTAACAAATGAGGCCTAACAACATCACCTGCAACAAAGTGACCTTCTTTACCAGGAACTTGATAATGTTTATCAGCATCAATTAATCCACGACCATTATCTAATTCTTCAAAACCTGTTAAATCACCTGTTTGACCAATCGCAGAGACAATCATATCGCAATCAATGGTATATTCACTACCCTCTACAGCAGTAGGACGTCCTTTATCAATTGTACACTTTGTCATTTTTAAGCCAATAGCTCGACCTTCATCGTCTTTTAGCACTTCAATTGGCATAACGCCACCTTGAATTTCAATGCCTTCTCTTTTCGCATCATCTACTTCATGCTCTGCAGCCGTCATTTCCTCAATTGGAAATAGAGAAGTTAACACAACTTCAGCACCTTCTTTTTTAGCAGAGGTTGCCACATCATGAGCAGTAAAACCAAGTATAACATTTTCTGCATTGTCTTTATCGTGTGAATCACTGACATGCCCCAGCCTTCTTGCAACAGATGCTACGTCAATCGATGTATCACCACCACCTACAACAATTAATTTTCTAGGAACATGCTGTAGTTTTTTCTCGTTAAAAGCTTCTAAAAACGCGACACCATCGACGCAATTTGGCGCATCAAAAGTCGGTATTGGCAAGCCTTTACCAGATTTAGTGCCAATTGCCCAGAGTAGTGCATCATAGTCTTTTTCAACTTGTTCGAGACTGATATCTTTACCGATCCGAGTATTTAATTTGACTTCAACACCCATGTCTAAAATACGTTGAATCTCACCATCCAAAACATCACGAGGAGTTCTATAGCCAGGGATACCGTATCTCATCCATCCACCCAATGCTGAGTGATCATCAAAGAGCGTACAACTATGACCTTTTCGTCTTAGCTGATAGGCTGCCGCAAGACCTGCAGGACCACCGCCAATAATGGCAACTTTTTTACCTGACTCTGTTGCTGGTTTAAGATGAGCAAAATCATATTTATTTTCCAGCGCTGAATCACCAATAAACTGTTCAACTGAATTAATACCGACATGATCTTCAACTTCATTTCGATTACATCCATCTTCACAGGGAGCAGGACATACACGTCCCATTATAGAAGGAAAAGGATTTGCATCGGTTGATCGACGAAATGCATATTCTTTCATATCCATACCATCAGATGGTTTTTCTATTCCTCTTACAACTTGCAACCACCCTCTAATATCTTCACCTGCTGGACAACTTCCCTGACATGGAGGTGTTTTATTAACATAGGTAGGACATTTGTGTGAGTGATCAGCATCAAATATATTTTCTGTCCAACTACCCCATTGATCATCACCATCATTAAATCTACGCCATGTTAACTTTGACTTCATGTCTTCGCTTGATGCAGACATCAGAGTTCTCCCATCTAATAATTAATATAAAATTTTAATAAGTATAAATTTGGTAACTTGTAAGGTGTATATTCAGCCTATTACTGCTCGTCTTTAAGAACAATAGCGTTACTAACAAGTTGATGTAAACTGACAATTTGATCAAGCGTAAAACCATAATATGGATATACTTTTGAAAATTGACTTTTACAAATAGCACAAATTGCTGCCATATGTGTTACACCATGCTCTTCTACAACTTTTCTAAGAGCATCCATACGTGGATACGCTCCTTTCACCCTAAGCTCAAGCAAATCATCAGTTAACAAACCGCCACCGCCACCGCAACAAAAAGTTTCTTCGTGAATTGTATCTCTTTTCATGTCATAAAAATGATTACACGATGCTTTGATTACTTCTCTAGGAATACTAAATTGTCCACCAGGCTTGTCTCCCATTCTTGTTGCTCTAGCAACATTACAGGAATCATGATAGGTCACGACCATATCATCATTTGCTTCTTTATCTAATTTGATTGCACCTTTCTGAATTAAATCATAGGTATATTCACAAATATGCTGAGGAACGGGGTAGTTTTTATCAAGAAAATCAAAAGGTCCTGCCAGTGTATTCAAAAAGCTATACGCTATTCTCCATGCATGTCCACACTCACCAAAAACTATTCGCTTAACGCCAAGATCCAGTGCAGCCTTTCTAATTCTCTGTGATATTTCTCTCATATTCTGGTAGCTACCTATGAACATACCAAAATTTCCTGCTTCAGAAGCATACGAACTTAATGTCCAACTTGCACCCGCAGCATGGAAAACTTTCGCATAGCCCATTAAGCCATCAACATGAGGCTCCGCAAAAAAATCTGCAGAAGGAGTTACTAAAAGAATATCGGCCCCTTCTTGATCAAGTGGCAACTTAACCGTTACACCCGTTTCATCTTCAATATCTTCTTCCAGACCTTCTAATGTATCAAGCAATGCAGGCTCTGGTAACCCCAAATTATTGCCGATTTTGTAAACTTTTCCTATAATCTCATTACAGTATTTTTGACCTACACCAACAGAATCAAGTATCTCTCTTGCTGCCATAGATATTTCAGCAGTATCAATACCATAAGGACAAAAAACTGAGCAACGACGGCATTGTGAACACTGATGATAATAGGTATACCATTCGTCTAATACTTCTTTGTTTAAGTCAACTGCACCAACTAACTTAGGAAACCACTTTCCTGCCAATGTAAAATATCGACGATAAACACGTCTAAGCAGATCTTGACGTGCAACAGGCATATTTTTAGGATCAGACGTACCCAGATAGTAGTGACACTTATCAGTGCAAGCACCACATTTGACACAAATATCTAAAAAAACTCTAAATGACCGATATTTACCTAGCAGATCCCCCATTTTTCCAATTGCAACATCTTCCCAGTTTTCAACAAGTTCGCCTGGAAAACCTAGAGCTTTTTGATGATCTGGTTTAGCCACAAATGGACTGCTATGAGCCATTGCACCATCTTTAATCTTTGGTACTTCCACAAATTCTTTAATTTCTGGAACATCAAATTCTACTTTTGCCACTATATATTCTCCACAATCATTGTGAATGCATCCTTATTATTGACCATCAGATGTTTCAAATTTTTCAGCCCACTTAGCAATATGTCTTTGTTCTCGCGGATTATCCACTTGATTTCTTGTAGGACTAAAAAAGATACCAGGTGCATGCAACAACTTACTGAATGGAAAAATTATCATTAATATAATTACTAACATTAAATGAACAAGAAGTAATGGATCAGTTGGCAACGGCTGCCAATTGAATGTAATAATTCCCTGGATAAATGCTTTGAATGTTACTATGTCAGTATGTTCTACAAATTTCATCAAAAGACCTGTAGCACCAATTGAGAGGATTAGTAATAACATTATGTAGTCTGAAGGAGATGATATATATTTTACTCTATCAACAAAAATTCTTCTCGCTAACAGACCAAGCATTCCGATAATCATCGTAAAACCAGCATAAATACCGAAAGGTTGTATCAATGCAACCCAAGACCAAACGGGCTCATTAAAATAACGAATGTGTCTTGCCAAAACAACAAACATTGACATATGAAAAATCCAACTAAAAATCCACGTCCATTTAGTTGATTTAAAAAGACTTTCAAAAAAAACAACTTCTCTAAATAGTCTCCAAACTACGCCACTTTTAGTTGTAGGAGCCGGTGTGGTAGGAATTTTTAATGGTGCGGGAACATTAATATACTGTTTTATTTTATACGCAGTTCCTAATACCAGTACCGCAACAGCAAACAAAAACAGTAATGCAAATAATGAAGAAAGAATCATCTATCCTTCTGCCTTTTTATTTAATTTCTGAGAAATCAAAAAGTTTAAGATTGATAGCAATCAACCTTAAACTTTAATTGTTTATACGCAACCAGTTGGTTTTGGCAATCCTGCATATTTACAAGCTTGTTTTGCAGGTCCGTATGGAAACAATTCATATAAATATTTACTATTACCTTTGTCTTTACCTAATTTTTTACCGACAGCTTTAGTTAATACTCTTACTGCAGGTGCAATTTGGTATTCTTCATAATATTCTCTTAAGAATGAGATAATTTCCCAGTGATCATCAGCTAATTCACAATCATCTGCTTTAGCCATATACGCACCAATTTCTTTAGTCCATTCAGTTAAATTTGCTAAGTAACCTTCTTCATCAACTTCAACATCCTGTCCATTTACACTTATTGTACCCATCTTTAAATTTCCTCTTTGGTTTAAATAAATTTTATAACTAGATTAGCAATGGTTTATAACCAAGACTGCACAGAGTCATGATTGGCTGTTAACTCGACAAATCCAACATAATCAACAGACTCTATACCGTCAATAATAGATGAATCATCAATTCCTCGTGCCTTGGCATCTGGCCCTAACACATAGACTTTTACATCTTTCATTGTGTCTTTAACTTTGCCTTCATAAGCAGTGCCTTTCATTACAGCATAAACACCATCTTCTATCAGTAAGATAGAACTTCCTTTTTTAGCATGTGAAATACATATATCGAATGTATTTTTATCAAAAGGAGATTTATTAATTGTATGTAACAACATTTGATATGCGCCTTTTAAAAACTGAGAATAATATCTTGTTCTTCCATCATGTCAGCCATATCCTGGCGACCCAACACTTCAACAGGAACAAGAAAATCTTCTTCAGTCAGTCCACGTTCTTCCATTGATTCTTTTTCGACATAAAGCTTCTCAACATCGTACATTTCTAATGCGCGATAGGTCGGTGAAAAGTTTTTCATATCAATTCCAGAAGTATCCTGACCTTTTTTGATTTGATACACACCGTCATCAATAAAAGCCAGACTAACATCCTGTTCAAATGCCGCAGCAATTAAAACCACTTCTAACGACTCAAGGGCATAAATTGTACCATATGGAGCTTTTCTATTCACATACATGAATTTTTTTACAACTCCACCTTCTTCATCCATCATTTCATCAGACATATTTTAACCCTCAATCACCAAATACAATTAAGCGATCAGATTGTATTCCAGCTTCAATTAACTGTCCTAAACCTGATATTCTAAACCCTGGAGCAATATTACTTGCATCTTTTCCATGTCTTTTTGCTTCATCATCGTCAGCAATTCCACGCCTTTGAGCTGCAGCAACACACAATACAAGATCAATACCATTTTTCTCCGCAAGTTCACTCCATCTATTTGCAATGTGCCGATCATCTTGAGGAGGGGTGGTTAATCTTGTACCATTGTTAACCCCATCATGATAAAAAAACACACGCATGATTTCATGACCACTTTCCAGCACTGCTTTTATAAACAAATAGGCTGAATCTGATGCCTGATGTTGATAGGGTCCTTCATTTACTAATATTCCGAACTTCATATTTTTCGCCTTTAAAAAGTCTAAAATCGGATATAGGTAGACGCATTTAAGTTCTTACGAGAACCAGTCCAATTATCAATATGATACTTAGTAAATGGAAGTTCTGTTAGTTCAAAAAAGCGAGGCCAACCAATTCTTTCAATCCAATCATTGATTCTTTCCCAGTCTTTTGCATCTTCTTTATATACTTTTAGAATTTGCTTAACAATTGCAGTTGCTTCTGGCCATCTTGGTGGGTTATTTGGAACACCAGCAGCAACTAACTTATGAAAAGTTGGTTTACTACGAGCATTAGAATGATTACCACCAACCCAAATAGCTAATTGCGAGTGAATTGGGTCATTAATTTGCATTGGAGGACACGGAGGATAACAAGCTCCACAACAAATACATTTTTTCTCATCAACTTCTAATGACGGCTTACCATTAACCATTGCGGGTCTTATCGCTGCTACAGGACATCTTGCAACAACAGTTGGTCTTTCACAAACATTTGCGACCAAATCATGGTTTATTTTAGGTGGTTTTGTATGCTGAACATTGATTGCAATATCACCTTGACCACCACAATTTATTTGACAACAAGAAGTCGTCAAATGAACTCTGTTTGGCATAGTACACGTTTTAAACTCATCAATGAGTTCATCCATCATTGATTTCACAACACCAGATGCATCAGTTCCTGGAATATCACAATGTAACCAACCTTGTGTATGTGAAATCATACTGATTGAGTTTGCTGTACCGCCAACAATAAATCCAGCGTCTTCAACTGCCTTAATTAATGGTTCTACTTTTGCCTCATCAGCCACACAGTATTCGATATTACTTCTTAATGTAAATCTGATATATCCATCTGCAAAATTATCTGCAATATCACATAAAACTCTAATGGTATAAACATCCAGAATTCTTTGTGTGCCTATTTTAACTGTCCAAAGTTTATCACCACTTTTAGACACATGAAGTAACACACCAGGTTTAGGGTGTTCATGATACTTCCACATACCAAAGTTTCTCAGCATACTGGGATGCATGTACTGAAAACCATCTGGTACACCAGATTCAATGGGTGAACGAGGTTTATTCTCCGACATTACTATCTCCGAATTTATAAATAAATATAGTTTATTTTATCAACATTTATAATGGTTAATTACGCACTTTCTGCCTGATTATCAAACCATTTCTTAGCTTCTTGATCCCACTCATCCATTCTGATGTAATTGATACTTCTTGGATCCGAGACCATATTAGGGTCAACCTCAACCTCAATACCTTCCAAGAAATTCACCAAGCCAATTCTTTCGATCATTTCACCTGTTCTTTCATGTTCCAAGGCATTTTCAGCAAAAAAATCAATAATATTTTCAGCTAACTCAACAATTTCTTCATAATCTTCTTCAGTATCAAGCTTCATGAATGGAACAACAACGGTTCCCATTAAATCACCAATTTTTAATGTACGCTTACCACCGATAAGAATGATTACACCTTTATCATCCCCAGGAGATAAAGCTTTTGTCATAACATTTAAACAATGCATACAACGAACACAATTTCTATTATCTACATTTAATGTATCATCATCGCTCAAACTTAATGCGTTGGTAGGACACCGTGTAATAACATTATCAGTAATATACTGTCTACCTTTAAGTGAAATAAAAGCTTTTACTTCTTCCTGATCAACTTTCATGTCATCTTTCCAAGTACCGATAACCGCAAAGTCAGCTCGTTCAATTGCATTCATACAATCATTAGGGCAACCAGAAATTTTAAACTTGAACTTATAGGGTAATGCAGGACGATGCACATCATCTTGAAAGTTATTAAGGAGCAAACGATGCACCTTATGCTCATTGCAACATGATTGTTCACATCTTGCAGCACCAACACATGACATACCAGTTCTTACACAAGGACCTGCACCACCAAGATCCCAACCATAACCATTGATTTTATCAAAGAATACTTGCGTATTATCTGAAGTCGCACCAATAAACATGATATTGCCAGTTTGACCATGAAAAGTAATCAATCCAGAACCATCTTTTTCCCAGTCATCAGCCATTTGCCTTAGAATATCTGAGGTGTAGTAATTTCCTGGTGGTGGCTGTACTCGAAGTGTATGAAATTCTTTTGATTCTGGAAATGCATGACCTACTTCAGAGAAGCGTGGAATTATTCCACCGCCATAACCAAATACACTGACAGTTCCACCTTTCCAGTAACCTTTTCTAGTTTCATATGAATGTTCTAACTGTCCAAGCAAATCATTTGCAACAAGATTAATTCTTTTATCTGGATGATCATCCCGCAATCGTTTGAAGCCACTAATAAAACTTGGCCATGGACCATTCTCCAGCTCATCAAGCATTGGAGTTTCATGCTTTTGCATACTCAGTTCTCCTAAATATTTTGTAAATCAATTTCTTGGACGTTAATTATTAACAGATAGACATCTAACAAAATAACTTTAAAAAATTACTCCATCAGTATTTTAAATTAATTCTATACAATAAAATTTTATTTGTAATTCCACCATTGAGAGAGAAATTTGAATTAATACTATCCCAAAAGAGATAGCATCTAAATTTATCACGGCTAGTCCTAATATAGCCTATTTTTAAAAAAATTAAACACTAATTTTCTATCTTCACAAAAAAAACCAACACTCTAAAATACAAATCAACCAGTTTAATATAATCATAGTTACCGTATTTTTTTTACACTTTATATTTGATATTTTTATCGGTATAATTTCATAAATTCAAATCACACCCCATGGAATAAAAAATGCTCTGGCTAAGTGAACTAATGCTAAAAAACCACCACATCAATAATTTTGATGAACTCATTCCGTTAGTACACGAAGGCGCAAAAAACGGAGAAATTTTTTTCAGAATGGATGTAAAACCCGCCTATTTTGACACTCCAGAAAATTGGGAAGAAAAATTAGAATCCGCCTTTTCTGGAAGACTATAAAATATCAAGCTAAAATTATGTACTGGATTGAAGAAAATAATAGTGACAACAATAACTCAGATACTATTGATTATACCTTTAATATTAACTGTAAAGAGATTCCCATTGACCACATTTATCAATTATCTAAGTCGATAGAAAAAATCTTACCGTGGATAACAAGCAACACAGGACTCCACCACATTCACTGCCCTGCGGAAGGAAACGGATGGGAACGCCCCTCATCAACTCACAACACCAACACTATTCAACTATCGAAGAGAACCAAATTAAAATTACGCATCCCCTCTTCTCGACTCAACGACATAAAGAAACTTTCTTCTCAAACTATTTTTATTGACGGCTATCCCATAATTATCAACAACGGCAATTACAAACCTGTCACACCTCATGAAACACTTTTTTCAAGATTCATCCCATATAACCCAGAAGCAAGTGAAGAAGAATTCATTCAACTCTTTGCTCAAAAGCTACAAGAACACGACATTATACCAAAAAAAATTCTGTGCGGAAAAACCAACTCATTCCAATTTCCAGACAAGACAATTAGCACCAGAAGCATTATGATTGCCAACCTTAATAACGAAAACTCTTTACGACTACAGCAAATAGGCTATGGAACAATGCAGCATTTTGGTTTTGGAATATTTATTCCTCACAAAGATATAAACGCTTTATCCTAAAAAATAAATAAATTTTTAAAAATTCCAAGCATCAACATTCACGTTTTTAAAATTTAATGATATACTTACTGAAAGTTGCTTAAAAAACACTTCAATACAATCAATAATCAGGAGTCCCGTATGAGCGAAAGAAATGATTTGATCAATAAAATGCTTGAGATGCAAAAAAAATTCATTGCACATGAACAAAAAAATGGCATCTCTGGCAAAGATTATTTTTGCGCACCAGAAGGCAGTCTATTAAACACATACAACGAAGAATACATGAAAATGGTTGATAAATTAGTTGATGTTGCCCACAAAGACAAAGGATCTATCCGAACATAAATTCTTCTCTAACTCGACAAATCCCAAAAACTGTTTGCAATTCATATTTTCACAGTGATTGATAAAACACACAATTATAATTGGCCAACATCAAGTGATTAGGCCAATTTGAAAATATGAATTTTCAAACAATCTCCTACCACACTTATATTCCCGTTACTTAAAACCCAAACACCCACATGTAAAATATTTTTTACAATTTTCAATATATATTCCACCTAAACCATCAAGTATAGTATTATTTACCAAGATATATTCTTATTTCAATGCACTCTGTACAGTAAATCAATCAATAATTACTAACCAATATACCAACACGACCTAGGAGGCTGTCCGAGAATGCAGATTTTCTCCAAAACAAGGCAAAATTTAGCGAAAAAGCGCAGTTTACTGGTGTAAATGAGCATTTTGAGACCATTTTCAACGCAGAGTTGGCGGAAAGATGAGTTTTCGGACAGCCTCCTAGTCACCCACTTAAAAGCACGAACAAAAAAATTATCAACCCAATTAACTGGAGAACACAATGCCTGATTATCGCTCAAAAACCTCAACACACGGAAGAAATATGGGTGGAGCAAGGGCTCTTTGGAGAGCCACAGGCATGAAGGAAAATGATTTTGGCAAACCAATTATTGCCATTGCAAACTCTTTCACCCAATTTGTCCCAGGCCATGTTCATTTGAAAGATATGGGACAATTAGTTGCCAGATCAATTGAAAAAGCTGGCGGGGTAGCCAAAGAATTCAACACAATTGCAGTGGATGACGGCATAGCTATGGGACATGACGGCATGCTATACAGTCTTCCATCAAGAGAGTTAATTGCAGACTCAGTTGAATACATGGTTAACGCACATTGTGCCGATGCAATTGTTTGCATTTCAAATTGCGACAAAATCACACCAGGAATGTTACTGGCCTCCCTCAGATTAAATATACCCACTATCTTTGTTTCTGGCGGCCCCATGGAAGCAGGAAAAATAATTTTCAACAAAAAAACAAAAAAACTTGACCTTGTTGATGCCATGATTGCGGCGGTTGATGACAATATAAGCGATGAAGAATCTACACAAACAGAACGAAGCGCCTGCCCAACATGCGGCTCATGCTCAGGCATGTTTACCGCCAACTCAATGAATTGCCTAACCGAAGCACTAGGCCTTTCTTTGCCTGGCAACGGAAGCCTTGTTGCCACACACCAGGAAAGAAAAAGACTGTTTCAAGAAGCAGGACACATCATTGTTTCACTCACCAAAAGATATTATGAGAACAATGACCTCACCGCCCTGCCTCGTAACATAGCTAATTTTGATGCTTTTGAAAACGCCATGTCACTCGACATCGCCATGGGGGGATCAACCAATACAGTCTTACATCTTTTAGCCGCAGCCAGAGAAGGTGAAGTTGATTTTAACATGTCAGATATTAACCGCTTATCAAAAAAAGTACCCAACATATGCAAAGTTGCACCAAGCACCCCACTCTACCACATGGAAGATGTACATCGAGCAGGCGGAGTTATGTCAATTTTGGCAGAACTCAACAAAGCAAATTTAATCAACAACCAAACCCATACCGTTCACAGCTCTACGCTACTTGACGCATTTAATTCATGGGATATTACAAAGCCACTAGATAACAAACGTAAACAATTCTTCAAAGCTTCACCAGGGGGAGTTCCGACAACTGAAGCATTTAGCCAAAACAAATTTTATGATGAACTAGATTCTGACAGAACCAACGGATGCATCAGAGACATTAAAAATGCCTACAGCCAGGATGGAGGACTTGCCGTATTATTTGGCAATATTGCCATTGATGGTTGCATTGTTAAAACAGCAGGCGTTGACAAGGAAATATTAAAATTTTCAGGCAAAGCTCGAATATTTGAAAGCCAGGACAGCGCAGTCACATCCATATTGGACAATAAAATCAACCCTGGCGATATTGTCGTGATCCGTTACGAAGGACCTAAAGGTGGTCCTGGCATGCAAGAAATGCTATATCCAACAACCTACCTAAAATCAAAAGGCCTTGGCAAACAATGCGCTCTAATTACTGACGGACGTTTTTCTGGTGGCACATCAGGACTTTCAATCGGACACATATCACCAGAAGCAGCAGAAGGAGGAGCTATCGCCCTAATTGAAGAAGGCGACATCATCAAAATCAATATTCCCGAACGATCTATCAACGTTGACCTTTCCAAAGATGAACTCCAACAACGCAATCAATCAATGATTGCAAAAGGCAATAATGCCTGGAAACCCATCAATAGAAACCGCAAAGTTAGCCCTGCGCTACAAGCCTATGCCGCACTAACCACCAGTGCAGCCAATGGAGCAGTTAGAGACATCAAACAAATCACCAAATAAACCCATGGAAATTTATTTAGTCGGCGGAGCTGTCAGAGACAAATTATTAAACATTCCAGTCAAAGATCGTGACTGGGTAGTGGTTGGCAGCACACCAGATGAAATGTTAAAACTGGGGTACCTGCAAGTAGGCAAAGACTTCCCCGTCTTTCTCCACCCTCAAACCAAAGAAGAATATGCACTCGCCAGAACTGAAAAAAAATCAGGACATGGCTATCATGGTTTTACCTGCAATACTGACAAAAACATCAGTTTACTAGACGACTTAACTCGTCGCGACTTAACCATCAACGCCATAGCCGAATCAACTGATGGCCAATTAATCGACCCATTTAATGGTATATCCGACATAAAAAATGGACTATTGAGGCATATTTCTCCTGCCTTCAAGGAAGATCCCGTCAGAATATTAAGAACAGCACGATTTGCCGCACGATTCTCCAAATTTGGCTTTAATATCGCACATGAAACTCATCATTTAATGAAATCCATGGTACAAAACAATGAAGTAGATCATTTAGTGCCTGAAAGAATTTGGGCCGAATTATCAAAAGCCTTAGAAGAGCAATCGCCATCTCAGTTTTTCAGATCATTAGAATCATGTGGAGCCTTGGACAGAATAATCCCAGAAATCAGCCAACTGTTTACCACCCCACAATCTCATCAACACCATCCAGAAGGCGACGCAGGAACTCACACTTTAATGGTTTTAGATTTAGCCAGACAATTATCTGACGATAAAACCATCTGCTTTGCCGCATTATGCCATGACCTGGGAAAAGGCATCACAGCCAAAGAATATTTACCCAAACATCCCGACCATGAGACCAATGGACAAAAATTAATTAAACAAATATGCCGACGATTAAAAGTTCCAAACCAATTTAAAACTTTTGCCTTGATTGTCGCAAAATACCACACACATCTCCACAAACTAAACCAACAATCAGCCCTTGAAATATTAACCCTGCTAGAAAAGCTGAGTGTTTTTAAACAAAACTCAATGCTCGAAGCATTCATCACCACCTGCATTGCAGATACAAAAGGACGCAAAGGTTTTGAAAACACCCCATACCCACAAGCAGACTTACTTCGAAAACTTGCGGAGAAAACAAAAACAATTACTTCGGCAGTTTTTAGAAAAAAAGGGTTAGAAGGAAAAGAAATAGGAATAGCTATTCATCAAAAAAGATTAACAACTATTGAGAATAATATGACTTAGAAATAATTCAAAATAAATATCAAAAATCATGAATGGATGGCAACACGACACTAAAAACACTGCCTTTACCATATTCACTACGCACACATATATCTCCCCCCATCAAATGGCAAAGCCTTTTAGAAATAGATAACCCCAACCCCGTTCCTCCATATTTTATGGCAGTATCATTTTCTGCCTGTGTAAAATCATTAAATATAATTTCAATTTGCTTAGGCGTTAAACCAATCCCTGTATCTTCAACAACAAATTCAATCCAACGACCATGACCACTATATTGTATTTGTTGAATATTGATATTTATCGTACCTTCTGTTGTAAATTTTGCAGCATTACTGATTAAATTAAATATAATTTGCCGAATCCTAACTTCATCACCAATAAACGCTTCCAAATCTGATTGCACATTAATCACCAACTCATTTTGATTGATAATAATTAAATGCTCAACCAATGACTTCACATCATTAATCATCTGCAAAATATTAATCGGTGCTAGCTCAATATGTATTTTACCCGCTTCAATTCGGGTAACATCCAAAATATCACTAATCAAACCCAGCAAATGATTGCCTGCATTATTCACATTAACCAAGTCAGCTTTACAAGAACCAGGAAGCACACCATCCTCTACATCTTCCAACAACATATCACTATAACCAATAATGGCATTCAGCGGAGTTCGTAGCTCATGACTCATTTTAGCCAGAAAAACTGTTTTTGCCTGACTACAATCATCTGCCTTTTCTAATGCCTTTTTAAGATCCTGAGTACGCTCACCAACCTGACTTTCAAGAGATTCATTATTTTCATTTAATTGATTCAATAGACATGCCACTTGATCAAACTTAGCTTTCATTCTCTGTCGAATTACATAAGCCAATACAATACTCAATAAAAATAAAACCCCACCCAAAACACCAATCACATTAACAGTGAATTGATGTAAAGTTTTTGCTTTTTCACCTGCCTTTAAAGCCTCCGTTCGTTGCTGCTCAACTAAATCAGATAAACTTCCAACAATTTTTGAATTTAATTCAATTGCCATCAAAATATCTGCATGCTTCACTTTTTCTGGAAAGTGAATAGCAACGCTCGCAATTTCATTCAATACTGGCTCCGCTTGCTTTAATGGTTCAAGCCGCTTCAAAAGTTTTAATTTGGCACCCTTACTCATTAACTCAAACAACTGATCTCTTGACTCAATAAAAGTAACAGCATGGTTCAACATCCGCATACGAACATCATCTCTTAAAAAAACATCATCAACAAACATGATACTGGCAACATTAACCAAACGCTCTTTTGCCATATCACGCATAATACTTGCATGATAGATTCGTTGATCGTATTCAAAAAGAACCGATGATAATTGCTGATGGGAATACTTAAGTCCACCAATAGCAATGACGGCAAGAAATGCAATCATCACTGACTCCATTACAAATACCACCATCATAGACCTAAAACTAATACTGAAATCAGTTTTTTGCTGAGTCATTATTTTTTGTTTTTTCATTACGCAGAACCATTATATTTTTCAGTCATATCATAAAAAGTTTAGTCGAAAAATAATGAATAAACACCTTGCATCACAACAAAACCACAACACCCATTTTAAACATAAAATTTTCACTTCAAATCAATTTATGCTAAACTTAACTCCCTTTATTTTTGCCCTCGAAGCTTAAGGTTATTATATCAAACACCAATTACTTGACTATTTTACTCAGGTATTGTATAAATTCTAAAAATATAAAGAAAAACTAAAGCATACACACCTCTTTTTTGGAGATTTTAATGTCAGAGAATGCACAGCAACTAGATAATTTTTTAAGTCAGGAGTATCAACATGGCTTTGTGACTGACATAGAAACTGATGAATTACCCCCTGGTTTAAATGAAGATGTTGTCAGGCTTATTTCAAAGAAAAAAAACGAACCCGAATTCATGCTGGAATGGAGATTAAAAGCCTACAGGCATTGGTTAACATTAACCGAACCACATTGGGCACATGTCAATTACGAGCCCATCAACTATCAGGACATTGTTTATTATTCTGCCCCAAAGACACCCAAAGATGCCCCTCAAAGTCTTGACGAAGTTGATCCTGAATTATTGAAAACCTATGACAAACTTGGTATTCCTTTAGAAGAACAAAAAATGCTGGCAGGTGTTGCCGTGGACGCTGTATTTGACAGTGTATCTGTAGCCACCACATTTAAAGATAAACTGGCTGATTTTGGCGTTATTTTTTGTTCATTTTCAGAAGCCGTTAAAACTCATCCTGAGTTAATTAAAAAATACTTAGGAACCATCGTACCTTACACTGACAATTATTTTGCCGCACTCAATGCAGCAGTTTTCAGTGATGGCTCCTTTGTTTATATCCCCAAAGGCACTCGATGCCCAATGGAACTATCAACCTATTTTCGTATAAATGCATCAAATACGGGACAATTTGAACGCACATTGATCATCGCAGAAGATGATAGCTACGTCAGTTACCTCGAAGGCTGTACCGCACCTACGCGAGATGAAAACCAACTACATGCTGCTGTGGTAGAATTGGTTGCCAAAGAAAATGCATCCATCAAATACTCAACTGTACAAAACTGGTACCCAGGAGATGAAAATGGCAAAGGTGGTATTTTTAACTTTGTCACCAAACGGGGCGAATGCAGAGGTAATAATTCAAAAATATCCTGGACTCAAGTTGAAACAGGTTCTGCCATTACTTGGAAATATCCCAGCCTTATCTTAAAGGGAGACAATTCTATTGGTGAATTTTATTCAGTTGCTTTAGCCAATCTTGCTCAACAAGCGGATACAGGCACCAAAATGATTCACCTTGGGAAAAATACCCGTAGCACCATAATATCCAAAGGTATCTCAGCAGGCAAAGGACAAAACAGCTACCGTGGCTTAGTAAAAGTCGATAAAAACGCAACCAACGCTCGCAACTATACTCAATGCGACTCATTACTGATGGGCGACAAATGTGGAGCTCATACTTTCCCATACATTGAAGTTAAAAACCCAACAGCAAAAATTGAACATGAAGCATCAACCTCAAAAATTGGTGAAGACCAACTGTTTTATTTTGCCCAAAGAGGCATCGAAATGGACGACGCTGTTTCCATGATTGTCAACGGCTTCTGCAAACGTGTAGTCAAAGAACTTCCCATGGAGTTTGCTGTTGAAGCACAAAAACTTTTAGGCATTAGCCTTGAAGGTAGCGTTGGATAAATAAGTAGATAACCGTAAATTAATAAACATCTACTTACTTCGAAAAATTACCGATACACATCAACAAGGAATATAAAATGCTAAACATCAGCAACCTTCACGCCAGCATTGGAGACAAAACCATTTTAAAAGGCTTAAATCTTGAAGTTAAAGCTGGAGAGGTTCATGCGATCATGGGACCCAATGGTTCGGGTAAAAGCACATTAGCCAATGTACTGTCTGGACGTCCTGGGTATGAAATAACACAAGGCTCAATCACCTATAAGGATAAAAACTTAATAGAATTAGAACCTGAAATTAGAGCACGTGACGGCATTTTTTTAGCGTTCCAGTATCCTGTTGAAATCCCAGGTGTCAGCAACATTTATATGTTAAAAGCGGCCTACAATGCCAAAAGAAAACATCTTGGACTCCCCGAATTAGATGCCATGGATTTCTTAGTATTAATCAGAGAAAAAATGAAACTGGTTGAAATGGATGAAAAATTCATCCATCGCTCTATCAACGAAGGTTTTTCTGGTGGTGAAAAAAAACGCAATGAAATATTACAAATGGCTTTATTAGAACCTGATTTAGCCATTTTAGATGAAACCGACTCTGGACTGGATATCGATGCACTACAAATTGTTGCCAGTGGTGTTAACCAGCTAAAAAGTCCTGATCGTGCTGTTATTTTAATCACTCACTACCAACGTTTATTAGATTATATCGTGCCTGATTACGTTCACGTATTATCTGGAGGTCAAATTGTAAAATCAGGAGATAAATCACTGGCTCTTGAACTTGAAGACAAAGGTTATGGCTGGATTAAAGAACAAAACAGCTCATCATCACAAGTTGGTGCTTAAATCATGTCAAATAGCACTCAACCTTACATAACAGCAATCAACAGCATTGCCAATGAACTGCCTGGCAATAACTTATCATGGTTGCAAAACACCAGAAATAATGCCTTAAAGAATTTTGAAACGCTGGGCTTTCCAAACCAAAAGAATGAAGCGTGGAAATACACTAAAACCAACGTGTTCGGCAAAAAACAATTTAGTTTATGCGAAAAACCCTGTGTGGCACTTCTGAAAGAAGATATATCCCATCTACGAGATGATCAATATCTTAATCTGGTTTTTATCAATGGCTACTTCACACCGCAACTGTCTGACAAAAATACGGAAGAAGGTTTAATTTTAACCAATTTACAACAAATGCTTTGCGATAGCTCAGAAACTATCCAGCCTTTTTTGTCTCAATATTCAGACATAAAAAACCAAAGCTTCAATGCGCTCAACACGGCCTACATGAATGATGGCAGTTACATTAAAATCCAGAACAATCAGGTCATCAAAAAACCCATCCAGCTGATTTATTTAACCACTCAGCAATCCACTCCAGCTATGACTCAACCCAGAAACTTAATTATTGCTGAACCAAACAGTCAAGCAACAATCATTGAAAATTATGCAACTTTCGGTGAATCAGAGCATTTTACAAACAGCCTGACAGAAATTATTACACAAGAAAACTCATCCGTAGAACACATTAAAATACAACAGGAATGCAGCAAAGCATATCATATTGCCAGCATTAGCACATACCAACATAAAGACAGCCGATTCACCTCACATTCGTTTGTTTTTGACGGAAAATTAACCCGCAATGAAATCAATTCTGTTTTTGCTGAAGAAGGTTGTGAATGTACTTTAAACGGCTTATATCTCGTTAGCGGACAACAACATGTTGACCACCAGACAAGCATTGAACACGTCAAACCCAATGGAACCAGCAAGCAGACCTACAAAGGTATTCTTGCCGACAGATCAAGAGCCGTCTTCAATGGTCGAGTCAAAGTACATAAAAATGCACAAAAATCTTTTTCTGAGCAAACCAATGATAATTTATTATTATCAGAACATGCTGAAATTGACACCAAACCTCAATTAGAAATTTATGCTGATGATGTCAAATGTGCTCACGGTGCCACGGTTGGTCAACTAAACCCTGAAGAAATATTTTACCTCCAAGCCAGAGGAATTGGTTACAAGAATGCCAAAGAATTACTTACAGTTGCGTTTGCAAATGATATGATTAACAAAATAAAAGTTGAAACACTACAAAAGATGTTGCAACAGAAATTATCAAATTGTTGCACCACTGAGGAAATTTAATGAATACGGTCTCTTACGCCCCTTATAAAGTTGATAAGAATCATATTTTATCGGTTGCGCAAAAGGCCCATGACAATCAATCCTCAGGCACTTCAGACAACAAACGTTTAGCGCTCATAAACCGCATTAAACAACTGTTAATCCAGCGAGATGCAGTGCTGATCTCGCATTATTATACTGATCCTGATATTCAACAGCTAACAGAAGAAACAGGAGGTCATGTTGCTGACTCCCTTGAAATGGCTCGATTTGGCAATGAACACCCTGCTAAAACATTGGTTGTTGCTGGCGTTAAATTCATGGGTGAAACAGCCAAAATATTAAACCCAGAAAAAACAGTATTAATGCCTGATCTCAATGCAGAATGCTCGCTTGACCTTGAATGTCCAATACAAGAATTTTCTGACTTTTGCCAACAACATCCTGATCGAAAAATTGTTGTCTACTCAAACACCAGCATTGAAGTCAAAGCAAAAGCAGACTGGGTGGTTACCTCTGGCATTGCACTTAAAATTATTCGCCATTTACACCAACAAGGTGAACAAATATTATGGGCTCCTGACAAATATCTTGGACATTACATCCAAAAAGAAACCCAGGCAGATATGATCTTATGGCCTGGCTCTTGCATTGTTCACGAAGAATTTAAAGCAACTGAACTATCTCAGTTAAAAATAACCCACCCTGACGCCGCAATTCTGGTACATCCTGAATCACCTGAGTCGGTCATTGAACTGGCAGATGTGGTTGGCTCAACTTCAGCACTCATCAAGGCAACTCAAACACTGAATAATCAAAAATTTATTGTAGCAACAGACCGTGGTATTTTTTATAAGATGCAACAACTATCCCCCAACAAAACCTTTATGGAAGCACCCAATGCGGGCATTGGAGCAACTTGCAAAAGTTGCGCTCATTGCCCATGGATGGGACTCAATCATCTAGAAAGTTTGGAGCATGTTTTAGAAAGCAATTGTAATGAAATTATCATTGATGAAAACTTAAGACAACAAGCGATGATTTCAATTAATCGTATGATGGATTTTTCAAAACAACAAAATATCAATATGACAGGTAAAGGAAATGCCTAAGAATGAACAGTAATCTGGCACTCAAAACAAATGACAACATTGAAACAAAATACTTTGATGTTCAACAAGTTAGAAAAGATTTTCCTGCACTGGACCAACGCGTCTATGACATTCCATTAGTCTACCTTGACAATGCAGCAACCACACAAAAACCACAATGCGTCATTGACCTGATCAGTCATTTTTATGCCCATAGCAATTC
>JABHHM010000311.1 GCA_018671575.1 Methylococcales bacterium
TCAGTTTAATAGATAGATTAGACAAGGCATCCATGGAATCACACCACAAATTAACCATTCCATTTATTAAGAAAGTGTTACATCTGTAGGGCAATCATGGTGATTGCCCTGACAAGAAAAATTACCGTTCCTAAACAGCTTCATTCAATGATTGACCAAGCGTCAATGGCAAATTTTCTGACGATGTTGCTTTAGGCGCTTCTGGTATTGAGTTAATTAACTGTGATGCAGACTGTTGCTGCATATCCATTGATTTTTTTAACATCGCAATTCCCACACCATCTTTTGAACCACCGACATTATTGACCATGGCATTGGTTGATATTCCTGATACATCCATACTTTTCTCCTGTATTAATAAGTAACATAAACTTATCGCCTGAAATTCTAAAAACTTTAGTAATAATTTCAAATTTTAATGCATTTTTATACAGACTTGATATAAGGTAACACGCAATATGGGTAGTTTATTTATTGCGAGTTGCCTAAGTAGATGACCATAATTATATTAACATTTTCACTCAATATTTTCCGTCCTTTGGCACTACTACTCTGACCGAATAGACCTCTATGCAATCAGAGCAGTAACACCAAAGGTCAAAAAACCTTGAGCGAAAATTTTGTTAAGATAATTATGGTCACCTACTTAACTGGGTTCTACACAATGATTTATTTAACCTAAACAAATCAATTGAATCTACTGTGAACACCCAATGCACTGAATATTAAAAATTTTTCAGAACATTTTAACTCACCTGTAGAATGCGACAGGAGTCGTTAAAATAACCTGAAAAATCTTTAATATTCACCCCTTGAATGCTCTCGCTATGATTCAACTGATTAATTTAGGATAAAACACATGAACATTAAAACATACATGCAAACAATTGGTGAAAATGCCAAAAAATCAGCCAGTATTCTTTCATGCGCTGGAACAGGCCAAAAAAATAAGGCTTTAATTGCTATTGCTGAGGAACTTGAGGTCTCAACATCTGAATTAACAAAAGAAAATAACAAAGATCTTGAACAAGGCAAAAAAAATGGGCTAGATTCTGCTTTATTAGACCGACTGGCATTAACCAAAGCTAGAATCAATACAATGATTGAAGGTCTTCATCAAATATCAACACTGGCTGATCCTGTTGGATCAATTACAGACATGACCATGCAACCATCAGGCATACAGGTTGGCAAAATGAGAGTACCATTGGGTGTGGTAGGAATCATCTATGAATCACGCCCCAATGTAACCATTGATGCCGCAGCATTGTGCCTAAAAAGTGGCAATGCGACCATATTGAGAGGTGGCTCAGAGGCCATTCATTCCAATCAGGCAATTGCGCAATGTATTAGAAAAGGACTTGCCACCGCAGGACTTATCGAAGACGCAGTACAAGTCATTAACACCACTGACCGAGCAGCTGTTGGTGAACTGATTACCATGAAACAGTATGTTGATATCATCATTCCACGTGGTGGCAAAGGACTGATTGAGCGCATTAGCCATGAAGCGAAAGTACCCGTTATTAAACATCTTGACGGCATTTGTCATGTCTACATTGATGATCTGGCTGACCCTGAAAAAGCAATCAATGTCACCATCAATTCAAAAACACAGCGCTATGGTACTTGCAACACACTGGAAACACTACTCGTAGCCAAAACCATTGCACCCGCTATTTTACCCAAATTACAAAGTTTATTTAACGAAAAATCAGTCGAATTGAGGGGTTGCAAACAAACCAGAGAAATTTTAACGGACATTAATCAAGCCACTGAAGCTGATTGGGACACTGAATATCTTGCGCCCATTTTATCCATTAAAATAGTTGATAATATGAACGAAGCCATTGAACATATTAATCAACACAGTTCAGATCATACAGAATCCATTATCACTCAAGACATCAGTCGTGCACAGTATTTCGTAAGAGCGGTTGATTCAAGTTCAGTCATGATCAATACCTCCACACGCTTTGCCGATGGCTTTGAATATGGTTTAGGGGCTGAAATTGGCATCAGTACCGACAAACTACATGTTAGAGGTCCTGTTGGCCTAGAAGGATTAACATCACAGAAATTTGTGGTGTATGGAAATGGTCATATTAGAGAGTAAAAATTGTTGATCTTAGTATACAAGGAATGGGAATCATTGGGTATCCATTCCTTAGGTAACGCGCAATAAATAAACTACCCATATTACGCAGAAATTTTGTTTGTCTTTTTTGTTACAAAAATAGGCGTGTAGTCGCTCTACATAACTGTTTTTGTGGCAAAGAGGACGGACAAAAGAGCAAGTAAGGGGAA
>JABHHM010000103.1 GCA_018671575.1 Methylococcales bacterium
TACCTCGGCCGGTTTATTACGTGAAGTTGTCGTTGAGCCGGGGCGGGCTTATTTCGATACCAACCTTGCAAGCCATCATCATTTCTTTTTTGAAGATTCCGGTCAGATTGAAGATATTCCTGACAATCAGGTGTTGTTTGTGGTGGATGTGGGTAAAGCCAAACCTCAAATGAGCATTGAATATCATCAGTCAATGTTTGAAGATCATCACTTTTTAGAGCGCATGATTCAATTGTCCGAGCAAATGATAAATGCGGATAAAATCGTTGCAACCATGGCTGATATTTCACTGTTAACTGAGTCAGAACAGTCTCAAATCAAACACTGGAATGATACGAGTAAAACCGTTGATTTATCGCACAACGTGGTGAAAATGATCGAGCAACAAGTCACGGCAACACCAGACGCCATTGCTGTTCAATGTGGTGACAAGCAATTAAGTTATCTGCAACTCAATACTCAAGCCAATCAATTGGCACACATTTTAATTGAGCAAGGTGTTAAGACCGATCAATGCGTGGGTATTTGCCTGAATCGACAGGTTGAAGTGATCGTGTCTATTTTAGCGGTGATTAAAGCGGGTGGGGCATACTTGCCAATTGACCCAAATTATCCACAACAAAGAATTTCTTTTATGTTGGAGAATTCAACTGCTTCACTATTAATCAGCAATACAATGATTGATATTGAATTGCCAGAAACTATTCAGCATATCACGCTAGAAAACCTTGATTTATCAGGCCAGGTATCATCAAATCCTGATGTTGAACTAAACCCAAATCAAATGATTTATGTAATTTATACTTCTGGTTCTACTGGTCAACCTAAAGGTGCAGCGGTTGAGCATCACGGTGTTACCAATCTTTTGACTTGGTATACATCTCAATTCAATATGACCTCTGAGGATAATGCTTTAATCATCAGCTCCATCGGTTTTGATTTAACCCAGAAAAACTTATTTGCTTTATTAACCGTGGGTGGAACGGTGATTTTTCCAGAAACGGACGATTATGACGATCAATTAATCAATCAGCTGATTGATAAAAACAAAATCACTTTATTAAATTGTGCACCGAGCGCTTTTTATCCTTTGGTTGAATTATTGGAATTAAATCATGCAGATTTTACTGCATTACAATCATTACGTCGATTGTTCTTAGGTGGTGAACCCATCGCTTTAAGCCGATTACAAAACTGGTTGGACAGTGATGTTTGTCACTGTACTGTTGTAAACTCATACGGGCCAACTGAATGTACCGATATTGCTGCTTATTTTGAAATAACGCAAAACAGTGATTATTATCATCAAACCATTCCTATTGGCACACCGAATCACAATGTTTGTTTGTATGTGTTGGATGCTCAGTTAAACCATACTCCCGTCGGTGTGGCTGGAGAATTGTGTATCAGTGGTTTAGGGGTAGGGCGTGGTTACATCGGTGATGAAGCATTGACCGATGATAAATTCATCAACAATCTATTTGATGATCAATATGATTCTAAATTGTATCGAACAGGCGATATTGTCCGTTACAATCAAAATGGAGATCTTGAATTCATTGGACGGATAGATCATCAGGTTAAAATTCGTGGTTTGAGAATTGAATTGGGTGAAATAGAATCGGCATTGACTCAACAAGAGAATGTTGATGACAGTTTGGTCATTGTCCAAGATGACAAAATCATTGCTTATTGCTTGTCTAAAGAAAAAACGATAGACAATAGTTCATTGAAACAATCGTTGGCAAAATATTTGCCTGACTACATGATCCCATCGGTTTTTGTGTTACTTGATAGTTGGCCGTTGACACCCAATGGAAAAATAGATCGCAAAGCATTGCCCGCACCAGAAATAGCTCAGATTGAATACGAAGCTCCTCAATCGGACACTGAAATAACACTCAGCCAAATATGGTCACAACTATTGGGTGTTCAGCACATTGGTCGGCAGGATAACTTTTTTGATCTGGGTGGTCATTCACTCTTAGCAACCCAATTAATCTCTCAGGTCAGAAAACAATTTGAGATTGAGTTACCTGTCAGATCGTTGTTTGAAGTTGATTCATTACAATCCTTTGCCACGGTGATAGATGACTTAATACAAA
>JABHHM010000102.1 GCA_018671575.1 Methylococcales bacterium
ACCATTCGCAGAATATTTGCCCGTCAGGGCATCATGTTCTTTCACTTCCCCTAAGGCTATTTTTTCTTAACTGGGTTGATTAGTGTCGAACTAACGCAACAAATAAAAACCAGAATTGACGTGATTTTTCAACAGTTTAAATTACTTGGTGGTCATTAAATAATTCGCGCCCATGCGGTTGCATGAAATCAATGTCAGGTCCATTTGGAACAATGCCTGTTGGATTGATTGAGCGATGACTGGCAAAGTAATGATACTTAATATGACTCATATTCACTGTGTTTGACACGCCAGTCATCTGATACAATTCACGTGTGTATGACCATAGATTTGGGTAATCCATCAAGCGTTTTTTATTGGTTTTAAAGTGGTTGTAATAGACTGCATCAAAACGAACCAGGGTTGTAAATAAGCGCCAATCAGCCTCTGTTATTTGGTTGCCAACAAGATAGCGTTGTTTTGATAACCGTTCTTCAAGTTGGTCCAATGTTTTAAACAGGCGTTCATAGGCTTTGTCATAAGCTTTTTGTGTGGTGGCAAAACCCGTGCGATACACGCCATTATTGACATTGCTATAAACCAGTTCATTTATTTCATCAATTTCTTTGCGCCATTCATGTGGATAAAAATCTACTTTGGCTTTAGTGAAATCATCAAAAGCAGAATTCAACATACGAATAATTTCTGATGATTCATTATTGACAATGGTTTGGTTTTTTTTGTCCCAGAGTATGGGAACGGTCACCAATCCTTTAAATTCTGGATCAGCCATCAAATAATTTTCATACAAATAATTCGCATGGTTGATATGGTCTTCTGTGGCTCCAGGGTATTCTCCAAATACCCAGCTTTCTTCTGGCATCAATGGATGGACTACCGATACTGAAATAACATTTGTCAGCTCTTTTAATGCACGAAAGATCAGTGTGCGATGTGCCCACGGACAAGCATAGGACACATAGAGATGATAACGATCTGGTTCGGCAATAAAACCAGCTTTACCACTTGGACCTGCGCTGCCATCTTGGGTTACCCAATGCCTAAAGCTTGATTCTGTTCGTTTGAATTCGCCTTCGACTATTTTTAATTTTGCGTTCATGATTTTAATCCTTTGTGAATGGTTGAATAAATGATTATTGACGATTAATCCAGGCTCGGTCACGGACGAAATGATTGGATTGAAAATCACGCATGGCTTCGTCTATTTGTTGGCGTGTATTCATCACAAAGGGGCCATATTGAACAATGGTCTCATTGATTGGTTTCCCACTGACGACCAAAAAACGCAGACGCTGTTTACCTGCAGTAATCACCAATGGTTGTTGATCGTTGCTCAGGGTGATGAGGCTATGCTTGGAAACAGTCTGCCCATTAACCTGACCGCTGCCTTCAAATATATACAAGAAACTGTTGTGAGTTGAAGGCAGTGACTGTTTGAACTGTTTGCCTGATTCAAGTTGCACATCAAAATAGGATACCTGAGTAATTTTATCATCAATGGGACTCACTGTTTCACCAAAACGGCCAATGACGACTTTGACGCTATAATCAGACGTTTTTACAACAGGAAAAGCCGATGATTGATATTCTTGATATTCAGGTGAATCCATTTTATTGTCTGCAGGCAGGTTGATCCATAGCTGAAACCCTCGCATCAAACCATTTTCCTGTCTGGGCATTTCGGAGTGAATAATACCGCTGGCAGCCTTCATCCATTGTGCACCACCTGGCCCCAGATTACCTGTGTTTCCCATGCTGTCTTTATGTTCCATATCACCATCAATCATATAGGTAAATGTGTTAAAGCCACGATGTGGATGTGATGGAAAACCAGCAATATAATCATTTGGATCATCACTGCTGAAATGATCCAGTAACATAAATGGATCATAGTTTCGTAAAGTGGGAGTACCGATTGTTCGGTGCACAGTGACTCCTGCACCTTCTGTCACCGCCGTTGAAGGTATGATTCTGGATTGACTGTTCATGATATTCTCCTGTTGTCCCAAAGGTTGGCTAAAACAGGTGAATGCATGATTACCTGTTGTAAAAATAGTATATTGGTTGCCATGTGATGAATAAACACCCATAATAAAAAATAATTGTTCATGATACGGCAACAGTGGGAGAGAGAATTGGATCGCTTCGAAAATATGGAAAACTTCATTCGTATCGTGGAGGTTGGTAGTATCAGTGGTGCGGCAGATCGATTAAATGTCGCAAAATCGGCTGTTAGCAGGCGCTTGAAAGAATTGGAAGGACATCTGGGGGTCGAGCTTTTTCACCGAACAACCCGACGGATGAATTTAACGGATACAGG
>JABHHM010000434.1 GCA_018671575.1 Methylococcales bacterium
CGTAACCATGTTGCCGCCAATTTACTTTTGGTGAGCATCATTGCGTTGGGCTTCAACGCTATCTTCAACCAATTGCCACTGGAAGTTTTCCCTGCCTTTGAACGTCAAAACATCTCAGTCAAAGTCGTTTATCGTGGCGCTACCCCTGCAGACATCGAAGAGAGCGTTATTACCCGAGTCGAAGAAGCCATTGCTAACCTTGAAGGCGTCAAAGAAATTGTTTCAAAAGCCTCAGAAGGACTGGCGTCAGTTAATATTGAAGTTGATCAAAATTATGATGTAAGGCGTTTGCTGGAAGAAGTTAAAGCCAGACTGGATGCCGTTAACAGTTTTCCTGTCGGCATTGAAAGGCCTATCATCAGCCAATCTGTTTACAAAAGAGAAGTCATCAGCGTCATTATTTCTGGTGATTTATCGGAACGTGAACGGCATTATTTTGGGGTTCAAATTAGAGATGAATTAGCGGCATTGCCCAATATCAGTCAAGTAGAACTGGTGGGTGTTAGAGCCTTTGAAATTGCCATTGAAATTCCAGAATTAACTCTAAGACAGTATCAACTCACCTTTGATGAAGTGGTCACTGCTATTAAAAATGCATCTATTGATTTATCTGCTGGCGTTATAAAGTCCAGTCGGGGTGAAATTTTTTTACGCACCAAAGGACAAGCCTATCGACAAGCTGATTTTGAAAACATTCCCGTTATCACTCAACCCAATGGCTCCATCATTTCTCTGAAAGATATTGCGGTGATAAAAGATGAGTTTTCAGAAGAACCATTACTGGCAAAATATAATGGTACAAAATCAGTGGCAGTTAACGTTTATCATGTAGGGCAACAAAATGCCATTGAATTAGCCAACACCGTTAGACAATACATTGAAAACAATAAACAACGATTCCCTGAAAATATTAAATTTGGCTTTTGGAGAGACCGTTCAACGATTGTTAAAAAACGCCTCAATACACTGACAAACAGTGCCATACAAGGCGGCATTCTGGTTTTTATTTTACTCACGTTATTTTTACATTTTCGTGTCGCATTGTGGATATGCATAGGAATTCCAGCCTCTTTCCTGGGGGCGATGATGCTGATGCCACAACTGGGGGTCACCATCAACCTCATTAGCTTATTTGCCTTCATCCTGGTGCTGGGCATTGTGGTGGATGATGCGATTGTCACAGGAGAAAACATTTACTCTCATTTAAAAAAGAACACTAATGGCTTACAAGCAGCCATTGACGGAACCAAAGAAGTAGCCGTTCCCGTCACTTTTGGAGTATTGACTACAGTGGTTGCATTCACTCCTTTATTGATAATTAATGGTCGCCGAGGAGAGATGTTTGCTCAAATTTCACTGATTGTTATTCCTGTTTTATTGTTCTCTTTATTTGAGTCAAAATTTATTCTTCCTGCTCACTTAAAAAATCTTGATCTCCATAAAAAACCTTATAAATTTGATTTTTTTTCAAGGATTCAACGTAGCATATCCAACGCTTTTGAAAAAACCACCTTACTGGTTTATCAACCCATTCTTTCACTGGCATTAAAATGGCGTTATGCAGCTCTTGCCTGTTTTACGGGGCTTGGTCTGATTATTTTAAGTTTGGTCATCAGTGGTCATGTCAAATTTATTTTTTTTCCCAAAATACCCAGTGAAATTGCCAAGGCAACCTTGGTGATGCCCGTTGGTACTCCATTTGAAATTACTTCAAAATATATCAACCAAATAACACTGGCGGCTCAACAACTTAAACACAAACACATCGACCCAAAAACCAAGCAATCAATTATTCGCAATATTTTGACCATTGAAGGAGCAACAGGCGCTAAAAAACGAGGGCAATCTCATCTTGGACGAGTCTCATTTGAAATTACACCACCTGAAGACAGAGAACTAACCATCAGCAGTACACAGTTGGTCAAACAATGGCGACAAATGATTGGCTTGATTCCTGGTGCAAAAGATTTGACTTTCAAAGCAGAAATTGGTCATACCAGCTCCCCCATTAATGTTCAAATTGCAGGCAATAATCTCGATAGATTGACCCTTGCAGCAGCAAAAATCAGACAGAAACTCTATGACTATCCAGGAGTTTATGACATTTCAGACAGCCTATCTGATGGCAAAGAAGAGATTAAATTAACCCTCAAACCACAAGCAAAAGTTCTCGGGTTAACTTTATCTGACTTGGCAAAACAAGTCAGACAAGCTTTTTTTGGTGAAGAAATCCAACGCGTACAACGCAATCAGGAAGATGTACGCATCATGGTGAGATATCCGTTAAAAGAACGCCAATCATTAGCCAGTCTGGAGCAAATGCAAATTAGAACAGTGGATGGCACTGCCATTCCTTTTTCAGTGGTAGCCAATGTACACTGGGGGAAAAGTGCTCCCGATATTAAAAGAATTAATCGACATCGTGTGGTCAATGTCACGGCAGATGTCAATAAAAAAACCACCGATCTCAACCCCATCAAACGAGACATGAAACAGTTAATAGATGAGTTGAAACAACAATTCCCCAGTTTACAGCTCTCATTTGAAGGCGAAGAAAGGGAACGCAGAGAGTCTTTTGGTAGTTTAGGGCAAGGCTTATTATTTGTGTTATTCATTATTTATAGCTTACTTGCCATTCCTTTTAAATCTTACTTGCAACCACTCATTGTTTTATCCGTTGTCCCCTTTGGTTTGATTGGTGCTGTATTAGGACACATGATACTGGGGCTTAATTTAAGCATTATGAGTTTATTCGGTATGCTGGCTTTGATTGGAGTGGTGGTCAATGACAGTCTCGTTTTGGTGGATTATGTCAATAAACAAGTCCTCAAAGGTAAAACAGTCATGGATGCCGCCTGTACAGGTGGTGTCGCCAGATTTCGCCCCATTATTCTAACGTCATTAACCACATTCGTTGGCTTACTGCCCTTAATATTTGAGAAAAGCACACAAGCACAATTTCTCATTCCCATGGCTGTTTCATTGGGTTTTGGTGTATTTTTTGCGACATTGATTACTTTGATATTAATTCCTGTTAATTATTTAATTTTAGAAGACCTTAAAATAATTAAACGCTTTTATTGACTTAGGTCAAAATAACCACATTAAAGATATGTTAGTATCAAAAACGTAATCTAACCAACAGTTAGGATTAAATCATGAACACCATTAATCATCTCTGTCGCCATAAAAATGCCCAGCCTGTGCTGCATGAAATTCGACATGCACTCGATAAACTCATCCATTCACAGGAAACCACAACCATTGACCTACATGCATTACCGATGACAAAACTGGATATTGACGAAGTTTTGGAAGTGCTTGGAAGAGGAGAAATTTTTATCACCATTAATTCACTGGGTAAAAGTGAGATTTGGGAAACTCAGTTTCCAGGCGTATGGATCACCAAGCATCACCCTTATTATACAAATAACAGTATTTACTTTGTAGAAATAAGCCCATCGCCCAAGTTATTAACGGTATGTAAAGAAGATTTAACCATTGGATATACTCAGTTAGCAGAAAAACTAATGAACAAACCTGAAATTCAGGTAGCCTGAACAAACAGATAAACTGCCTGAATTGATCATTTATGTCATTCCACGATTGTGTCTAAACACGACTGGGAATTAACGACACAACAGTGTAAAGACACTATTTTGAAGAACACTAAAATAGGAGTCAAGCTCATGCCTAATCACACCAGTTTAATTGATCAATTATATCGCCAAGGCGTCAGTCGTCGCAGTTTTATAAAATTTTGTTCGTTGACGGCTTCTCTACTGGCATTACCACCAACCATGGTACCCGCCATCGCCAAAGCGCTGGAAAAAGCCAGAAGACCCTCCGTCATATGGCTGTCTTTTCAGGAATGTACAGGTTGTACAGAATCCATTACGCGCTCACATGCCCCGACGATTGAATCATTGATCTTTGATTTTATTTCTCTGGATTATCATCATACCTTACAAGCTGCTTCTGGCCATGCGGCTGAATCAGCTCGTGAACAAGCAATGAAAGACAATGCGGGTAAATATTTATTAGTGGTTGACGGCTCTATTCCCTTAGGTAACCCTGGATTTTCTACCATTGCAGGCATATCCAATGAAGAAATGTTGGTCGAAAGTGCCAAAAACTGTGCGGCAATTATAGCCGTAGGCACCTGCTCAGCTTATGGCGGTTTGCCTCATGCAAAACCAAATCCAACAAAAGCCGTTTCGGTTGCTGATTTAATCAAAGACAAACCCATTATCAATATTCCAGGTTGCCCTCCTATCCCTGTCGTTATTACCTCCGTTCTGGCCCACTATCTTACTTTTGGAACCATTCCTGAACTTGATGAACTGGCACGCCCTAAAATGTTTTACGGCAACAGTATTCATGATCGCTGTTATCGACGCACATTTTATGATCAGGGTTTATTTGCCAATTCATTTGATGACGAAGGGGCAAAAAAAGGCTGGTGCTTATACAAACTGGGCTGTAAAGGCCCAACCACTTACAACGCTTGTGCCACCACAAAATGGAATGAAGGAACCAGTTTCCCGATTGAATCAGGCTCACCTTGTATTGGTTGTTCACAACCCAATTTCTGGGATGGCGGAGGCTTTTATGATGCTTTATCACAACCCACTGAAAATATGTCCAATGTTGCATTGGGTGCTGTTGCTGCGGGAGCGGTTGCTGGTATTGCAGTGAGCACAATCAGCAAAAATGCAAAAGCAAAGGCCATTAACAACCACCATACAGTCACAGTAGATGATATGGAGTAATAATCATGAACGGTGAAACACTTGAACTTCTCAGCTGGGTAAGAGGCCCAGGTTTTCAAATTGCGATAATTTTGTTCTGCTTTGGCTTAATC
>JABHHM010000115.1 GCA_018671575.1 Methylococcales bacterium
TATTACCATCAGGCATCATTCTGGCTAAATCGCCCGTTTTATACAAATGGCCAAAAGGCTCATCGGGATGCTCTATAAAATTTTCATCGGTTAAATCCTGACGATTCAAATAACCACGAGCCAGACCATCACCAGCAATCAATAATTCCCCAGGAACACCTATCGGCATGATATTTAATGACTCATCCATGATATAAACCTGAGTATTTCCAATGGCTTTACCCACAGGAATATTGACTCGGTGTTTTTCTGTTACATTGAAAACCGTTGACCAAACCGTGGTTTCAGTCGGACCGTACATATTCCACAATTCAATATTGCCAACATCCAGCATTTGATGACTTAAAACCACTGGAAAAGCTTCACCACCACACAAGGCTTTAATTTTGTGAGATGGCGACCAGTTCATCGTCAGCATCATTTTCCATGTCGCAGGGGTTGCTTGCATCATGCTGATCTTTTTGCTGTCGATCAGCTTAATGAGTGCCCCTGCATCCAGCGTTTCATCACGACTGGCAAGTACCACGGTAGCACCTGTAATTAACGGTAGATAAAGTTCCAAGGTTGCAATATCAAAGGACAATGAGGTCACCGCCAACAATTTATCTTGCCGTTTCATGCCAGGTTGTTGTTGCATGGACACCAAAAAGTTCAATAAATTACGGTGTTCAATTTGTACCCCTTTCGGCTTTCCAGTCGATCCAGAGGTATAAATAATGTAGGCCAAATCGTCACTACAAGCGACAATATCAAGATTGTCGTTCGATAGCTTGTTTAATTCTTTATCAATAGATTCTATGTTGACAATTTTTGCTGAACCATTGGGTACAGAGCCACTTGTTTCATGATTCACCAATACAATCGGTGCTTCACTGTCTGCCAACATATAGGCTAGACGTTCAGCGGGATAAGCAGGATCCAGAGGCAAATATGCTGCGCCTGCTTTATGAATGGCTAAAATTGAGACGATTAATTCAATATTTCGACTCAAATAAAGACCGACATATTGATCAGGTGAGACTTTTAATGACTTCAAATGTCGAGCCAACTGATTGGCGCGTTGATTCAGTTGTTGATAACTGATACTTTGCTGTTCAAATTCAATGGCAATTGCTTCGGGATGTTGTTCCGCATGGCGTTCAAATAGATGATGAAAACAACCCTCAGGATAAACCATTTCAGTTTGATTGGAGTCAACCGTCAATTGTTTGAGTTCTGCTGAATTCAACAGTGGAATCTGTGACAATGACATTCCTGGTTCATTGACAATATTTTCCAATAAACACTGATAATGTCCAGCCATGCGTTGAATGCTTTCTTCTCGAAATAGATTTTTATTGTATTCGAGAATACCTGACACACCGTCATGAGTTTCAGTTAATGTCATGGTTAAATCAAATTTAGCTGTTTGACTGGGAATATCGATCATTTCCAGCTTGATACCATGTAGTTCCAGATCAGGAATAGGCAAATTTTGAAACATGAACATCACTTGAAATAGTGGGCTTCGACTCACATCTCTTTCAGCATTCAAGTGTTGAATTAACATTTCAAAGGGCAAGTCCTGATGAGCAAACGCATCCAGTGAAGTTTGTCTAATTTGATGCAATAACTGAGTAAAGCTCATGTCAGGCGTTAATTCAGAACGAATTACCTGAGTGTTAATAAATAAACCAATGAGGTCTTCAATTTCTACATGATGTCTGCCAGCAATGGGGGTTCCGACAAAAATATCTTGCTGGCGACTGTACCGAAACAACAATATTTTAAAAGCAGCAATAAATGCCATAAAAGGTGTTGCACCGTGTTGACTGGCAATTTTTTGTAACGCCTGACTTAAGCCAGATTCAATATTAAATAAATGCTGGCAACCATCAAAAGTTTGCTGTGCAGGACGGCTAAAATCGGTGGGCAATTCCAGCAACGTCGGATTTTCTAACTTCTGTTTCCAATAATTAGTTTGTTGATCCAACACACGACCTTTTAACCATTGTCGTTGCCATAAAGCATAATCGGTATATTGAATTTTCAAGGGTTGCAGTGGCGAAGCCAAACCTTGACTAAAGGCTTCATAAAGCGCCCCTAGTTCTTTAACAAATACACCCATCGACCAACCATCTGCCACAATGTGATGGAACACCACAATTAAAATGTGTTCTTCAACAGAAAATTGTAATAATTTGGCTCTGATTAATAAATCATGCTTAATATCAAACAAACGTTTACTTTCTTCATCAATGTATTTATGTAATGTTTTTACATCAGGACACGATTCAACCTGCAACGTCATATCTGGCACAGAATTGACTTTTTGAATCGCCAAGTCTTCCAAATTATCAAAGCTTGTTCTTAATACTTTATGACGATGGATGACTTCGGTAAAACTGTGTTCCAAAGCAACAATATCCAAATGACCTAATAAACGAACGGCTACGGGAATATGATAAGCATGACTTTCAGTTTCATATTGCTGTAAGAACCACAATCGTTCCTGAGAAAATGACAATAATGGAATATGATCTTTATCAATCGGTAAAATCGGTGGTGATTGTAAACCTTGCTCTACATTTTGTGTTGAATTAAGTGCCAACGCCAAACTTTCAATGGTGGGTGATTCAAACAAAGCTTTAACAGGTAATTCTATGTGAAAGGCTTCTTTAACTCGTGAAATAACTTGAGTCGCCAACAAAGAATGCCCGCCCAATTCAAAGAAATTATCACGCACACTGATTTTATCAAGACCCAATAAATCAGACCAGATCAGTAATAAATTTTCTTCTTTTTTATCACGGGGTAAAATAAATTCATTACCTTGTCCACCTTCTGGTTTAGGTAATTTCTTACGATCAACTTTGCCATTCGGTGTTAACGGTAATTCATTCAATGTAATAATGGCTGTTGGCACCATGTAATCGGGTAAGGTTTGTTTAACTTCGGCTTTAATGTCAGCAATAGTGATGATATCAACTGATTCCATCACCACATAAGCCACAATGCGCTTCACACCAGGCACATCTTCTCGAACCATTACATAAACTTCTTTTAAGCCTTTAACTTGTCCAAAAACAGCTTCGATTTCACCGATTTCAATACGAAAACCTCGAATTTTAACCTGATGATCCACTCGACCTATAAATTCGATACTTGAGTCAGCCAGAAAACGTACTCGGTCACCAGTTTTATAGAGTTTACACCGCAGGGGCATAAGTTTCGTTTGCGCAGACGAGCCACTCAACTCAGCGTTAATGGATTGTTGACCAAAATCATGCTCAATAAAAGTTTCAGAGGTAATATCAGGGCGATTTAAATAACCTTGAGCCAAACCATCTCCACCCACATAAAGTTCGCCATGCACACCAATGGGAACAGGTTCTAACAATGGATCAAGCACATAACAGGTTGAATTGGCAATGGGATAACCGATTGGAATGGTGACATCACCTTGATGCACTTGTTTGATTGGATACCAAGTAGAAAAAGTGGTATTTTCAGTCGGGCCATAAACATGATTCAAGCTTTCTGGCCCACCAGCGGATAACACTCGTCTAACACTGGTTGGATCACATGCTTCACCACCAAACAATACCGATTTAATGGTATTAAAACCATCAGGTATTTCACGAGCAATCTGATTGAACAATGCCGTAGTGATGAACATGATGGAAATTTGTTGTTGCTGAATTAAATTCACATACAATCTAGGTGATAATGCGGTATCTTTGGTCACACCAACCAGTGTGGCACCATTTAACAATGCACCCCAAATTTCGAAAGTGGCAGCATCAAATGAAATATTTGAGGCAAAAGAAAAAGTGTCATGACTGTTAATGTCCACATAATCGGTATTCAATACCAGACGTACAACCCCTTGATGTGAGACACAAACACCTTTCGGCTTGCCCGTCGAGCCAGAGGTATAAATGACATAAACCAACTGGTCAAAACTCGATTCTATTGTTGGATTTTCCAGACTTTGTTCAGAAATAATTTGCTGCTTTTCATCAACCAAAATCATCTGAATGGATTCAGTAGGCAACAATTTGGCATGAAGACTATCGGTAATAATAAAAGGTGCTTCAGTATCTTCTAACATGTAAATTAACCGATCTTCTGGATAATTCGGGTCTAACGGAACATAAGCACAACCTGTTTTTAATATGGCGATGATACCCACGATAAAATCAATACTACGGTCAAAACAAATCGCAATTTTTTGACCTGCCCTTATATTTTCAGCCAAGAGTAAATGAGCCAGTTGATTGGCTTTTTCATTGAGCTGGCGATACGTCAAATGAGTTTCACCAAAAATCAATGCCGTATTTTCGGCATGATTGTTGACCATTTGTTCAAAAATCTGCTGAATGGTTTGATGATTATAAGCGACTTGCTTGTTATTCCAATCAGACAAAATAACTTGGCGTTCATCTCTGGTGAGCAATGGAATTTTTGCTATTGCTAACTCAGGATGTTGTAGCATGCCTTCGATCAATTTAACATAGTGTTTTTGTAACTGTGCAATGGTGCTTTCATTGAATAAGTCGGTGTTATATTCGATGCGTCCAGTGAAATTATCCTCGCCATCTTCGATGAATAAACTCAAGTCAAATTTAGAAATACCTGTTTCACCTGCAAAAGGTTTGATGCTGATTTCAGGTAAATCTATTTCTAAATTATGTTGTTTTTGTAGAGCAAACATCACCTGAAATAAAGGGGTATGTCCCATATTGCGTTCAGGCTGTAGGACTTCAACCACTTTTTCAAACGGTAAATCTTGATGAGCATAAGCTTCTAAGGCATATTGACGAACTTGTTTTAAAATATCTTCAAAACCTGATTTTGAGTCTATTTTAGTACGCATTACAATGGTATTGACAAAGAAACCAATCAATACTTCTAATTCAGAATGGTTACGATTTGCAACGGGAGTACCGACACAAATATCATCTTGCCCTGAATATCGGGACAATAAAATTTGATAAGCAGTTAACAACAACATATTCAAGGTGACATCGTGTTGTCGGCTGAATGATTTGATTTTTTGGCTTAATTCATTAGGAAAGTCAAATGAAGAGGTGTGACCCACATAAGTTTGAACCACAGGACGTGGTCGATCAGTCGGCAATTCTAATATAGCAGGTGCGCCTTGCAGTTTTTCTACCCAAAAATCCACTTGTTTTTGTAACACATCACCTTGTAACCAGTTTCTTTGCCAAAAAGAAAAATCGGCATATTGAATGGTTAAAACTTTGTAATTGGCTGGAGTCTGATCTAGTAAAGCGATGTAATTTTGGGTGATTTCATGGATTAAAACATCGGTAGACCAACCATCAGAGACAATATGATGCAATAAAAACAACAAAATATGCTGGTCTTTTTTAATTTTTAAAATGGATACCCGAATTAATAAGTCGGTGGACAAGCTAAAAGGTTTGTCAATTTCTTTTCTTATTTTTGCAATAATCGCTTGCTCATCATTGCCATCATCCAAACTAATCTGATGGATAGAACATTGACAATCTTGCTCAATGATTTGAATCGGTTTGCCATTGATGGCACGAAATCGGGTTCTAAGACTTTCATGACGCTGTATTACCTGATTAACGCTGGCTTCCAAGGCACAGAGATTGATTTCACCCTGTAATTCAACTGCCGCAGGAATATTGTACAGTGCATTCTCAGGCTCTAATTGATCCAAAAACCACAATCGTTCTTGTGAAAATGACAATGGAATCGACTGATCCCTTGAAACTGCCACAATCTCAGGCATGGTATCACCTTGCTGAGTTTGCATTGCAGCTTCTATTTCCATTGCCAAACGTGCGACAGTGGGACTTTCAAATAACTTTCTTAAAGCCACTTCGACATCAAAATGATCTCGAATTTTGGAAATAACTTGAGTTGCCAGTAGTGAATGGCCACCCAAATTAAAAAAGTTTTGTGATATTCCAACTTCTTTCAAACCTAAAACTTCAGACCATATATCAGACAATACTTCTTCTATCGGGTTTCTCGGAGCTTCAAATGATGATTCCACATCAAAATGTTCCAATTCAGGCACAGGCAAGGCTTTTTTGTCAATTTTACCATGGGCGGTCAGAGGAATTTCGTTGATATCAATATAAACACCTGGAATCATGTATTCTGGCAAGAATTCCATTAAATGCTGTTTTAACTGTTTTTGCTCAGGTTTTTCAGCAGTGAGTACCGTATAAGCGACCAGCCTTTGGTCTCCTGGTTGATCTTCACGTACCAAAACGACCGCTTCTTTAATACCATTATGCTGACACAAAACACTTTCTATTTCACCCAGTTCAATTCGATAACCTCGAAGCTTAACCTGACTGTCAATACGATCAATAAATTGTACACAGCCATTTGACAATAAACGAACCAAATCACCTGATCGGTAAATTCGTTTATTAATCTGTTGATCGCCCACTTGAAAACTAACATTGATAAAACGTTCATCGGTTAATTCTGGTTTGTGTAAATAACCTCTCGCCAAACCATGACCCGCAATACACAGTTCACCTGGCACACCTGCTGGAACAGGATTTAAAAATGAGTCTAAAATATAAATTTCTATATTGGCAATTGGCTGACCGATGACAGGAATGGAATGATCTTCGGTAATTTTTTGTAGGCTGGTATTAACCGTTGATTCAGTCGGACCATATACATTATAAAATAAA
>JABHHM010000325.1 GCA_018671575.1 Methylococcales bacterium
AAACGCATATTTTCATAATGAAGTTTCGGATTCAGGAATTACTAATAATAACAAGAATCAATGTTGAAAAAAACAAATAACAAGTCTAGTGTCTAAGGGATGATTCAAAAATAACCTTTACAATTTGCGAATAAATTTTATTCAAAAGCAAGGCACGAAAACAGACGCATAGTCGAACTATTCAACTGTTTGAGTAACGTAGCCTGAAGGCAAAATAATGAGCAAATATAAAAATTAATTTTGAATCTCTCTAAGATACAAATATATAATATATAGCTTCCTCTTATGCTTAATTCAAAAAAACCTGAACTCAAGATTTCAGTTATTAGTGATTATATTTGCCCTTTTTGTTTTATAGGACATAAAAGGCTTAATTCTTTACGGAATGATTATGAACTAAAAATACAGTGGTGTTTTGTTGAAATTCATCCAGAGACACCTGTAATGGGACAACCTGTTGCTATGCTGGACTACAGCTCGGATTATTGGGATACTTTAATGATACATTTACATCGTTTAGCAGATGATGAAGGTATCACATTACCAACACAAACAATCGTTACCAATTCCAGAAAAGCACTATTACTGGCAGAAAAGAGTAAATCACTTGGCTCTAAAATTTTTAACCCTCTAAATGACAGAATTTTTGAAGCATACTTTGTTGATGGACAAAATATTGGTGATGAATCTATACTCAGAAACATTGCTAATGAATGCCATATCCCAGAATATATTATTGAAAAAGCATGGCAAGAACCCTATGCAAACGGCCCAGAAGATAAAACACCAAAACTTTTATTACCTTATTTACAATATGCAGGATCAATAAATGCATCTAGTGTTCCTACGATAATTATTAACAATCAAAAGCTCTCTGGCGTTGTTGAAAAATCTGTATTAAAAAATGCTGCTAGACTAATGATTGAATCCACATAGAATTAACGACAATCTCATTATAGCCAGATGAGGTTTTTAATTTATCAACACAGCTCATCGAAGTCATGAAAAAATCTGTAAAGACTTTTGTGTTTCCAGTCCCCTCTAAGCCCTAATATAATCATTTAACTGAGTAGTAACCTGCCACATGATTTGACGGCTAAGAAAGTGGCTAAAATTTGTGCGGTTGTTAAGGCATTGAGTGAATAGTAAATTAATACAAAAAATATACATTCGATTTTTATTATATTAGTTGTTGCTTATTTATTAAATCTATGTATAATCTCCTTCAACTTAAACATTTAAATTTTAAAACTTATTTGGAGATTTATCATGAAATCAGTAATCAAATCAATCGCTCTTATCGCTACTTTAACTATTACAACTTCTGCTTCTGCATTCTGGGGAAATGGATATAACAATGGTAACGGTTATGGAAATGGAACTGGTGAAGGTTCTGGCGAAGGTTCAGGTTCTTTCAGTTTCAGCATGAGCTCAAAAGCAAGCTCAAACGTTCGTGGTTCTGGAAATGGATACAACGGTTACAATGGCTATAACGGTTACAACCAGCCTTATGGTTACGGTTATGCTCCTGTTGCTCCTATCGCTCCTCAAGCACCTGTTGCTAAGTAATTTTCTTGATAGCTTCTCTTTTGAGAAGTCACATTGAATTACTACATAATAAAGCCACTATTATTAGTGGCTTTATTTTCATAATACCCCAAGAAAATGCAGTAGCTAATACAGATCATTTGACTCTCAAAAGCAACCTGAGTCTGTAACTTCAATTTTATTACGCCCACTAAAAAAATGGGGCTTAATACAAATAATTGATGAAGTTGTTTGGTTAATTGGAATGCAGATAGAGCAATTTTTGCTACTGATAAAAAGTCGATGACCAAAAGGGAAATTACCCACTTTGACATAAAAAATAAAAAGTGAACATTTATGCTGTTAGCGACGCTCAAAAACCGCAGATAAATGTCGCAGGAAAACAATACTAATTACCCAGTAAAAATACCGATATTTCAATAATGAATGCTGTAATCATCAGGCAAATCTAATTCATCCATTTTAGCCAGATAGTTTTCAATGACATAACCAATCTCACCTTGATTTCTAAGTTGTACAATCATCCAGTTTGGTAATCTAATGGTTACCACTTCTCGCCTTAAATGCTCTGGTTTCTTTCTTCGACCAGCACCAGATCGTTTTCCTCCACGCATATTTTATTGACCTCATAAAAATAGATTGATTGTTGTTATACGCTATTCAAAATAAACAGAACTAATTAATATTTGGTAGTTGATTATCGCTACACATTTTTCAAAAAATTAAAGTGGTACCGCTCTAAAAACTGATCACTAAAACGGAGGCTCATCATATTCGTCTGCAACCATTATTTCTTCCGTTTCAAGGTGATGATTATTGGCCTGATTGGCATCTAATAACTCTAATAGTTCATCAAAATAATTCTGTAAATAATTGAGTGTTTGATGAGGTTGCACCTTCATAACTTTTCCTTTTGGCTATTTTTGTTGGTTTTTGGGTTGGGTTTTTGTTTTGTTTTTGCTTGGGATTTTCTTTTAGCTCGTTCCTTAGCCTCTTTCATGCGGTATGATTCGGCATCAAAAGAAATGATTTCGGCATGATGAATGAGACGATCTATCAGTGACACCACACAGGACGCATTGGGAAAAACTTCACCCCATTACGTAAACGGTCGGTTCGTCGTCATTATGATTGACTTGTTTGTGAGCTTCCGGTAAGCGTGCGTGACAGTATTCCATTATTATAATTAAATAGCTTTCCATACTATTATCAGAAAAGGAAAGCAGGATGAATGATTTACAAAAGTTACCGGCATCACCTTCACTACGGGATGTTATAAAAAA
>JABHHM010000411.1 GCA_018671575.1 Methylococcales bacterium
ATGTAATTGTTGTTTGAGTGTAAATCAATTCCGCAGTATAGTGACATGGCTCGTCTCCTTTTATAACTTGTATGTTGTATATACTAAGTTTAGGTGATTGGCTCTTTCGCTATATGATTATCAAATCTTTGCTTTAGTCATCAACTGAAAATAACAATGACCTAGACATAAATTGAGTATGTAGTGATGACTAATGCAAAGATTTGACCCTTTTCTAGTCAGGGAAGATTATTTTAAAGAAGAAATATTGAGCTTTAATCTTGTTGTATCAATTCCACTCCATTGCCATCTGGATCACGGCAAAATAGAGCGGCACGACCTGAACGTGACCGAGAGACTGTAATATTATTTATCTTTAATGTCTGTTCCAGTTCGTCAAGGTTGTCCACTGTCATTGCTAAATGGCGGTCACGACCGCCATGTTCAGGGCGGTTTTTAATGGGGTCAGGATTGTTGACTTCAAGTAGATGAATTTGTTGCTCACCAATGACTATCCATGCCCCAGGAAATGCCAAATCAGGTCGTTTTGTGTAGAGTTCTAGTCCGAGTATATTACAATAAAAATTAATGGCTACTTGAGTGTCAGCAACAATAAGGCTGACATGATGAATAGATAATATTGGCATATTTAGGTAATACAGCTTTTGGCAATGCTGGTGAATTTTTTAAGTACGGGATTTAATTGGCCAATGTCATAACGGGTTTTTTCTAATAATAGAGCGGCATAATCATCTAATGTGTCGTTATTAAAACGTTCTGCCGTTGCGTGTACGTCATGGGCAAATTTTTCAATTTGGCTGATGATACAGGTATCTTTGATTTCTAGCCAGTTATTGTGTAATTGAGAGAGTTGTTGTTTTAGTTGTGTTTGATCTTTTGTTGAAAGAGTTAATGACTCAACTGTTTTCGGAGGTGTTTTTTTCTGTTCGGGCGTTTCTGTTGCGTACTCAAGGGAGATTACTTTTTCTATGGCTTTTATAATACTGGTTTTTTTGACTGGTTTGGGTATAAAACCATCAAAACCTGATTCTGCAATTAAGGATTGTTCACTTTTCATGGCAGAAGCGGTTAAAGCAATGATATGAATATCGGCTGTTTTGGGATCTTTTCTCAATCGTTGAGTGGCTTTAATGCCGTCTAATAATGGAATTTTAATGTCCATAAAAATGAGTTCAGGATGATATTTTTGAGCCAGCTGAATGACCTCAAGCCCATTGTCGGCTTCCAATATATTGATGTTGTTGACAGATTTTAAAAACTTTTTGATTAAATTTCGATTGGTGGTGACATCATCAACTATTAATAGTGTCTTTTTGCCTTTTTTAAATACAATGTTATCGTGTAACAGTTTGATGGTGTCGTCAGCAATAGAGGGGATTTGATGTTGTATTTCATCCTCTTCATCATCATATTCTACATCTGCTCGGGGAATATTTTTCAAAATAATTTTAAAGATACTGCCTTTACCTTTTTTACTGCTGACTTCAATGGTTCCACCCATAATGTTAACCAAGCGTTTTGAGATAGATAAGCCCAATCCTGTACCACCATATTCACGAGTGCTTTGACCATCCTGTTGTTTAAAGGGATTAAATATATCATCCAGTTGTTCGGTTGGTATGCCGATACCTGTATCTTTAACGGCAAACAACAAAGAGGCCTTTTTTTCATTTTTTGACTTGCGACATTTGGTAAAAATTAACACATAACCTTTTGAAGTAAATTTGATGGCATTACCCACCAAGTTAAATAATATTTGTCGAATTCTAACGCCATCCAACAATAAGTTTGAGGGGATGTCGGGGTCATTTTCAACAATGAGCTTGATGCCTTTATCTTTGGTTTTAAGATTGAAAATATCTGCTATTTCATTGACAATTTCTTTGATATCTAAGGGTTCAGGTTTGATTTCTAATTTGCCTGCTTCAATTTTTGATAAATCCAAAATATCATCAATTAATCGTAATAAATTATCACCACTTTTGTTGATGATATCGATGTATTCTTTTTGCTCTTCATCTTCTATGACTTCTTTTAATAAATCGCCGTAACCTTGTATGGCATTCATTGGTGTGCGTATTTCGTGACTCATGTTTGCCAGAAAATCGCTTTTAACATTGCTGGCGTTAATCGCCGCATCCCTCATTTTTCGGTATTCTTCTTGGCTGGCTACTAATTTATTATTTTGATCTTCAATTTGTTTTATCATGTCATTAAAAAAGCTTGCCAGTTGACCAAATTCATCTTCACTTTTGATATTAACTCGTGTGAGCAAGTTACCTTCGGAAACTTTTTTGGTTGCGTCAATCAATTTTCTAAATGGACTGGTGATGGTATTGTGTATGACAAAAATCAAAAAAGCACAAAATACCACAAAAGCCAAACCAATGGCGATGAACAGTTTTGATCGATTACTTGACATTATGATGTGCCAGGGTGGGTGATAGGCTTTCAGTTGAATGCCTTCTCCTAACTGGTTGATGGAGCTGGACGATAATCTAAATACATTGACTCTGAAAATTGAATTGGAATGTTTTTTGCCAATCCATAGACGTTTTTTCATGGTAATAATTTCAATGGCAGTAAACTCAAGCTCATCAAGATAAGGTTTTATTTTTTGAATGATCATACTGTCTGGCATGTTTGAGTTTTTTTCCAATAGATTTTTGACATTTCGTGATAATACATTGGCTCTGGCAGTGTAAATAATTCGATATTGTGATTCCATGTCATGAATAATAGTGGCGCCAAGAATCAAGCAGATTAACAAGGTAACCCACGTGACTATGCCTGTGATTTTTAACGCAATACTGCGTTCCCAGCTAAATGAAAAATGGCCGTCAACATAGGACTCATCTGAACGTTTAAAACCAATGGAAATTAGAAAAATGCTAAGAGGGCACCATTTACTGAGTCCTGCAAATAAAATTAAATAAGCGATGAGCCAGGGAATAAACCAAAGTTCTTTTTGGAAAAAATAGACTGAAATAAACAGTGCGCTGGAAATTAAAATTCTGAAAATTCGTTCTGCTTCCAACGAATATTTATAATCATAGGATGAGTCCGTGTCAGAATTAAAATAGTATTGTTTAAAATTTTGTCCATATCGTTTTTTTGAAATAACATGAATAATTTTATGATTTGTGATGGCTTCTATAATTAAGATTAGACAAACTAAATAAATCAGCTCATTAACATTAATAATTAAAGCAAATAAGAGAATGATGCCGATATATATTCTAAAAATTAATCCGTTCATTGTTTTTAAATTTGCTCTATTTTATTCATGAATGTTTGTAAAGCCTGTTTGATCTGAGATTTGTCATTTGTACTAATTTCATTGATATCAAAGGATAATAAGCATTCAGAACCATCACAAGACAACATAAATCCTTCAATATTTTTATTGGCAGTGTTGCCTTCATCTTTTAAATCCAATGCCTCAAAAATATCAACAGGATACGAAACTCCTTTAACCTGGATTGAGCCTTGTTCCTGGCAATGGATTTGATTTTTGACCAAAGCAAAAGTGCTTTTAGATAGGATAATCTGGTCAGGTTGTGCGTTGCTTTCCAAACGACTTGCCATGTTAACCTGTTGTCCAATGATGGTATAATCCATTCGATCAACCGAGCCAAAATTACCTACGGTACAATAGCCTGTGTTGATTCCCATTCTTATCTGTAGTTTTTTATTAATCCCTTCTTGCTGCCAGTCATTTTGCAATTCGGCAACTCTTTTTTTCATTGCCAATGCCATTTTAACGCAAGCGATGGCATCTTCCTCTTTGCCTTTTGATTCAGGGTCACCAAAAAACACCATGACGGCATCACCAATGAATTTATCAACAGTGCCACCGTATTCAAGTGCAATATTGGTCATTTCATTGAGGTAGTTGTTTAATAAGCGAGTGAGTGTTTCAGATTCTAATGACTCAGTTAATTCAACAAATCCTTTGATATCTGAAAAAAATACGGTTAATGTTTTACGTTTAGATTCAAACGTCTGGGATTGTTTGCCTTGAAAAATTGACTGGTAAACTTGAGGTGATAAATACTTTGACAGTTTATTGGAAATTTCATTTAATTGTTTGTTTTTTGCATTTAACTGCTGGTTGACATCGACCAATTGAGTGTGGCTGGCAACCAGTTTTTGTTTTGACTGTTTTAATTCAATGTGGGAATTAATGCGGACTAACAATTCTTCTTTGTTAAAAGGCTTGGTAATGTAGTCAATACCACCTGATTTAAAACCTTGCCGAATACTTTCAGTGTCTGTTTTTGCGGTTAGAAAAATAATGGGTATTTCTTTGGTTTGGGCATTTTTTTTGATTTTTTCGCAGACTTCAAAGCCACCCATGATGGGCATCATAATATCCAGTAAAATTAAGTCAGGTTCGGTTTTTTCTAAAATTTGTAATGCTTGATGACCATCCAGAGCGACAGAAATTTCATAATGATGTTTGCGTAATATTTCTGTTAATAATTGTACATTTTTTGGCGTATCATCAACGACGAGTATGAGAGGTTGTTTGGTCACGATGGTGTTCTCTTAAAGTATCGGATTCAGGTGAGTTGGTGACTATAATTATTTATTTGAACCACGGATGCAGACAGATAATATCAATAATTATTCGTGCCTATTTGTACGCATCCGTGGTTAAAAAACATTTTGTTACTTTGCCAAAAGGGCATCATGTTCTAATGACTGTTTACACTATAATAGTCTAAAATTTCTAAAAATTATTGGATTTACGAGGATATGGTAATGACCCATCAATTAAATTTTGAAGCCATTATTATCGGCAGTGGTTTTGGTGGTTCGATTTGCGCCTGTCGATTGGCTAAAAAATGGCCTGGAAAAGTTTTGTTGTTAGAACGAGGCAAGCGTTATCCAATGGCTTCATTTCCTCGGTCACCCAAAGATATTAGCCAGAGTTTTTGGAATTTAATGATAGAAAAAAGAGAGCGTCCGAAAAGAATTTTATCACAGCAGAATACAGGACTTTATGATATTCGCAGTTATCGTAAAATGGATGCAGTGGTAGCAGCGGGGTTGGGCGGTGGTTCACTCATTTATGCCAACGTATTTTTACAACCGCCAAAAGAAGTTTTTGATGAAAGATGGCCCACCAATACCAATTTGGAAACACTGCAACCTTATTATCAAGTTACTAAAGCGGTGATGGGGGCACGTGAAATTCCACAAAATAATGATCCAAGAAGATACATTCAGCGGACTCGTCTATTTGAAGATTTTGCGAAATCACAAGGCAAACAGTCTGAACGAGTTGATATCAATGTGTTTTTTGGTAATGATTTTAAGCGACCTCTGGCAATGGGAATACAGGCTAAAAATCGTTTTGGTGCGACCCAAACGTCCTGTGTTTATTGTGGGGAATGTGATTTTGGCTGTAATACTCATTCTAAAAATACGTTGGATTTGAATTATCTATACGTGGCAGAAAATAAATATCAAACTAAAATAATGACAGAATGTATTGTTAACCAGGTGATACCACTTAACCAGCAAGGCAATGATGACTCATCTGCTGATGGTGGTTTTGGTTACAGAGTTTGTTATGTGGATATTAACAAACAGGCCGAATACTCGTTCACTGCAAAGCGTGTTATTGTTTCTGCGGGAACTTTGGGAACGAATGAATTATTGCTCAGGTGTCGAGATATTTATAAAACCTTGCCTAATATCAATGGGCATTTGGGCAAAAAATTTTCTGGCAATGGTGATTTTTTATCTTTTGTGATTGAGGGCGATAAAGAAACCAATCCCAATTATGGCCCTGTTATTACCCAAAAAATTGATTATAACCTGTATGACAATCACCAAAAAGATCATGCCTTTATTTTAGAAGATGCTGCTTATCCTGCATTGTGTGCTTGGTTTATTGAAGGAGCAAAGCCTGGATTGAGTCATTTTTCAGCCATTTGGTCTACCGTGAAAGCATTTCTTTTGAGGTTTTTTACAGCGACATCAACAGGACGGATTGGTTATATTTTTCATCATTTGTTGGGAAAAACCAGTACCAATAAAAGTATTTTTTTATTGTGTATGGGATTGGATAAATCCAACGGACAATTAAGTTTAAATAAAAATGATCGCCTTAATATTGATTGGCCATCAGCACAAAACTGGCCTCTATATCAAGCAATCCTAACCATGGGGCGACATTTTAAACAATGGAGTAATGCCCAGTTTTATTTGCCGCTACCCAGTTTCCTCTGGCCTTTTCGGAAAAATGTAACCGTACATTGTTTGGGAGGATGTGCTTTGGCAGATTCACCAGAAAAAGGTGTGACATCGGCTAGAGCAGAAGACTATGGGCAGGTCTTTGGTTATCAATCATTGTATGTGGTTGATGGATCTTTACTGCCAACCGCCGTTGGCGCAAATCCTGCTGCCACCATTTCTGCTATCAGTGAACGTGTGGCAGAAGGCATCACACAAATAAAGCCTGATGTGGATTTATGACTGATTCAACCGTGTCGGTACAATTTACCGAAATCATGCGTGGTTTTATTTTGTTGGATGAACAAAATAATTTTCAACAGGGCTACGATCATGGTCATGATATTTGTTTTAAGTTAACCATCAAAATATTGGATATAGACTCGTTCATCAATGACCCCTGTAAAACGGCTGAAACCTTTGGGATTATCGACAGTCAAGTACTGGGTGGTGAACTAAAAATTGAAAAGGGATTGTTCAATTTATTTGTGGATGTGGGCGATCCTGATGAAAATATACAACAAATGCAATACCGCTTATTTTTCACCGATCATCAAAATAGGAAAATGACACTGGTTGGTTATAAAATTCTTAAAAATAACGGTTTGTTAGGTCTTTGGTCTGATACAACAACACTTTATACTCAGGTTTTGTCAGGGCATGTTGATCAAGATCAAATGACAACAGTCAATGCAACAGGAATTTTACGGATTAAACCTTTAGATTTTATCTGGCAGATGACAACGTTTAGAACGAGAGGAAAGAGTTTTAGGTTAAAAATATCGGGATTGTTGAAATTTTTTAAATTATTTGTTGGGTCGTTGTGGGATGTTTACGGATTCTGACTATTTTAGGATAAGGGGAAGCGAAATAAATAAATGTTCAAATTGCGCAGGATTTTTTGTTCGCCTTTGAGGCGCAAAAATAGGTGTATAGTCAAACTATACAACTATTTTTGCAACAAAAAAGGTGGACAAAAAAATTGCTATGCCCGTTGGGTACAAGCAAGTTGGATGTTTATTTATTGCGAATCCCCTAAACTATGTATTTTTAATACCAATAACAATTCTGAGTCAATCTATTGAAAACAATTGTAAAATTCCTAATCAAATCTTATCAATATTGCATTAGCCCTTATCTGGGTGGGAATTGCCGATTTTATCCAACCTGTTCTGAATATGCATTGGAAGCCATTGAGCGATATGGCGTGTTAAAAGGAAGCTGGTTAGGAATAAAAAGGTTGTCACGTTGTCATCCTTTTCATGAGGGTGGCTGTGATCCCGTGCCTGATGATGAAACGACGGACAGTAGGTAGTAGTCTTTAAATTATTGAGTTTATTTATTTGTAACTATTTAGGTCAGCCCTATTTTGCTACATTTCTGTGTTTAGGGCAACTCGCAACAAATAAA
>JABHHM010000443.1 GCA_018671575.1 Methylococcales bacterium
CAGGGTGTCGCCAAATTACTGATGGAACAAAGTAGACTGGAAGATGTGGTGGCTCGTTTTGGTGGTGAAGAATTTGTCATACTGCTTGATCAGTGTGATTTAACAGGTGCCGTAGAGAAAGCGCAGGAATATTGTTCCGCGGTTGAAGCATTAAAACCAGATGGAGTACCTGTCACATTAAGTATTGGGGCGGTACAACTTTGTGCTGAACAGGATAATTTTAAAGATTTTATGAAGCGAGCGGATGATGCAGTTTACAAAGCCAAGGAAAAAGGGCGAAATTGTGTAGTAGGGGAGACGTGAGAGTCAACGATATCAGATAAGCGTGAATTTCTAAAACTCTAAAGTTTTTAAGCATTCATTCGGACTTCAAAAATCAATTACTGAAGCAGATAATGAAGGCTTTGCTAGAAATGATAAAGTTAACAAAGTTTTGAATAAATAGGGACAACCAATGGCTGCGTAAAGCATTACAAAACCTTGGTGAAGAAGCTGATATATTGCAAAAAATGAAGCTATATTAAACTAGCTACAATCATGCTCTAAGTTGGTTAATCTGACATTTGAACTTCTCAAGCGTGAAGCAATGGTTTCAGATAATTTCCATACAATGGTACAACCTAGTTCAGGTTCTCTTTGACAAAATTTATCCAATGCTTGTCTATCAATACAGATTAGTGAGCCTTCTTCTTTGGCGATAACGGATGCTGAACGAGGTTGATTATCAACCAGGCTTAATTCTCCAAAATGATCACCTTCACCAAAGGTCGATAATGCCACATTATTGTGTTCTACTAAATAAGTTCCTTTGACAACGACATACATACATTGCCCTAAAGAGCCCTGTTCAACAATGACTTGTCCAGTTTCAACAGGCATTTCGCTGACCATTCTGGAAACTCGAACCAATACATTAAAAGGCAAACCTTTAAATAAGAAAAATTCCTGCATGGCTTTGACTCTTGCCATGGCATCATTATTTTTTGTTTCTAAAACAGGCTCAATGACAATGGCCGTTACATTATCAGGACCGCCCGCATCCAGTGCAGCTTGAATGAGATTTTCAACGGCAACTCTGGGTTCACCTTTTGAGGTTATTTTTGCAATATCATTAGATGGCAAAGGATCACTTAATCCATCCGAACACAAAACCAGACGATCACCTGCAATTAATTCCAATACAGCAACATCTGTTTTTATATTGGGTTGCATTCCCACTGCACGCACAATAACATTGCGATAAGGACCTTGACTGGCTTGTTCACGGGTCATTTGTCCTGAACGAACCAATTCATTAACCATTGAATGATCTTCCGTGAGCTGATGTAATTTATCATCTCTTAAAACATAAACTCTAGAATCGCCAACATGTGCTATAAAGGCATAACCACCTGCAATAATGGTTAAAACAACCGTTGTTGTCATCCCTTTATATTGTTTTTGCTCTGCCATTTCATACACATTACTGGAGGCTAATTGACAGATATCATCAATAATATTAAGCATTTTATCACGTGTTTGGCGACCAGGGTTTTCAATAAACTGTTTGGTATACTTTTTAACTTTTTCCTGACTGTCCTCAAAAGCTTCAATGGTCATGGCAGAAGCAATTTCTCCATGAGCACGCCCACCAACACCATCCGCTACAACAAATAAACCGATATCTGCATTGCACAAGTAATCATCTTCGTTATTTTTACGTTTTTTCCCAATATCTGTCAGAGCATGACAATTAATCATGATTTAGAGCCTTAATTAAAATAAAAAATACTATTATATAATCTATAAATATAGTCACTGAATGGTATTATAGCTAAGAAAAATCTGTGTTTTTGCTATTTTATACCACAAGGGCATCGTTTCTTTTGAGTAGACGAGCTTCTCAACTCAGTTTTATAAAGAATTGATAACCTCAAATGCTTTGTCGATCGTTTCTCTTGGTGTATAAAAATGAGGTGAGAATCTTATCCCTAAACCTCGCTGAGCGCAAATTATTTTCCTTTCTGTGAGTTGCTTAAATAATTCGGCATTTTCTAAACGTTTATGGGTAAAGTTTAAAATACCTGTGGCCAGACGGTCATTAGGTGGGTAGGGGAGTTCCAACTGTGAAGACTGGGCAACATGATCTAACATTGTTTGAGCATTTTCTTTGATTTTTGCTTCAACAAAATCAAATCCCAGCTCTGTAAATACGGACAAACTGGCGTTTAATGCATGAATTCCCAGCATATTAGGGCTGCCACATTCAAAACGCCGTGCAGACTTGGCAACAGACCATTCTTGTTGGCTGAAATCACCCAGTTTCTCAATCATATGCCAACCGTATTGATTGAGATGAAGACGGTCAAGCACCGATTGTTTGCAATAAAATACTGCAATTCCTTCTGGACCTAGCATCCATTTGTGTCCATCAGCCATGACAAAATCAGCGTGACATTCATTGACATCAAACTTCTGTACACCCAAACTTTGAATGGCATCAACACAAAATAAAATATCATTGGCATGGCAATAATTACCCAATTTATTGATGTCCAACACTAAACCACTGGCATATTGTACTGAACTAACAGTCAGTAAACGGGTATTTTCATCCATAAGTTCAATCAATTGATCTTCAGGACTTTTAGAATCATCAAAATCAGCTAATTTTAATGCCACACCATATTGTGATAATGATTCCCAAACAATTCTATTGGATGGAAATTCATCAGCACAACTGACAATATTATCACCTGATTTCCAATCCAAACCATAAGCAACAACTGATAGTGCTTCAGAGGTATTTTTTAATAAAGCAATTTCATCTGTAGAATCTGCATTGACCAACCATTTTAATTTTTCTCTCAGCTGATCTTCGACCGTCATCCATTGAGGATAATTAGAGGCTCCTATGGTCATATTTTGATGTGCAAATTGAGACACAGCATCTGTAGTTCGTTTTGGCCAAGGTGAAACAGCGGCATGATTAAGGTAAATTAAATCCTGATCTTGTGGAAACTCTTCGGTAATGTTCATAAATCCTCAATATTCAATAAGTATTATTGGTTCGCATAATGTATATTATGTTAAATAGCATTTATTCTTTTTATAAGCTTCATTTTACTTCGGTATCATTTACTATTGATTGTTTAAATAGTTTCAGAATCGCCTGCTCTGTTAATTCAACTGGGTTTTCTTTGATTAAAACCACATCCAGCAAACATTGTTTTGTCATTTTCTCATACAGTGACTCATCACACTTCACATCATTTTTAAATAATTTGATGGCATCATTTAAAAATAACTTCTCAAGCATAACAATAAATTCTTTGTCTGAATGATAAGTTGTAAAATACTGCTTGATGCCATGCCAGTTATATTGAATCACAGGTTTAATGAATGGTATTAACGATTCAGCATGAGGTAATTTAAAGATTTCTGCATACGGTGTTGCTAGGCTATGTATTAATCCCGTTCTGGCGTTATTCAAACCCATGCCAGCCATACAGCTTGCAGTCGCAACTTGCAGACTGTTTTCACAGGTTGGTGATGCTATAAAATCATTCGTTGATTGCTGATGAAGTTTTAAGGCGTGAATTAAAATAGCTTCATTCAGTGGTGATTTTTCTCTTTTCAGTGTCAACACTTCAAATGCGTGTAGCCAGGCATCCAATGCGGACAATATTCTAAGTGATTTTGGTTGTTCGATGCCAAACTGACCAATTAATAGGCTGACGTCAGGTGTTAACCATGATTTTCTGGTACTGTACTTGATGCCATTGATTTTTATGTGGCTGTACATATTGCTTTCAGAGCCTGTGCCAAACGTTGTAGGAATAGTAATAACAGGTAACCTTGGGTGATTTAAGTCATGCTGTTTCAGTATAGAATCCAGTGCAGGACTGAAAACAGATGCAGATATATATTTGGCTGCATCTAATACACTCCCTCCTCCGATGGCAATAATTTGGTCATAATGCTGTGTTTTAATGAGCTGAATAATATCTCTAATCGGCTGTTCTTCACATTCATAACCCACTTGTTCGACTGGAAACTTCAATTCTGCCTGAAGCTCAATAAATGCTTGAGTTTGACTGACGCCAATATCGCTAATAATCAATGGCTTATGTGTTTTTAATGACAGTAAAGATTGCTGTATTAAGGCAATTGAGTCTTGGACGGTTAAACAGGCAATGATTTTAGCATCGGAATAAAATCGCCAGAAATGCCTGTCGATGTCTGAATATAATTGATGAAACATTTTTTATGTAAATATTATTTATAATGATGGTATGGGAAAATTATTCAAAAAAGATATAACCATGATCGCCCTCATATCCTGCCAATTGATAAAACCATTGCCATTCTTTTGGCGTATAAAAACTCTCACAAGTTAATTGCCAATACAGTAAATTAGCCTTTTCTCGTTCATTTCGATAAGATTCAACAGAAATATATTTACGATCTTTTGCCACACGTTGTATCTCTTTCAAAGCTTTAATTAACTCATAATTATAAAGATTGTGTAATGTTGTCAATGAAAAAACGAGATCAAATGAATGATCTTCATAAGGCAATTCAATGACGTTACCTTCGATTAAAAATGGCTGAGTTTCTGGTTTAGCATGTTCAATACCATAAGTTGAAATATCAATACCAGATATTTCAATTCCAGGAACAACTTGAGTGAATTCATAAAGTAAAAAGGCTTTACCACAACCCACATCCAATAGTCTATCGCCTGCTTTTAGTTGGTAATGTTTTGCCATTGCTTCTGCAACTGCTCTCCAGCGACCATCATAGTGATAGCCTCCAAAACCATATTGGCGCTCACCATCCCAATAGTCATATCCCCATTGTTTGGCTTTTTCAGCACATTCTGCTTTGTCATGGTCTACGACTCGTTGAACGTAATCTCTTTTGGTACTTGAATGGATGGTTTTTAAAAAATTAATTTCAGTCATTAGGGGATTGTCATCTGTGTTTTAAGTAATGTTTAGTTTGATTAATTATAGATTTTTTATTCAGATTAGATAAGATTACAGTAACATTTTTGTTAAAAATCATCTCTGAGAACTCATATGCCTAATTGTTTTAAGTGTTTTTGCGCCCTACTCTGCCTTTTTTTTATTGCACCCGCCACTTATGCAAAAGCTTATAAGTGTAAAGATTCGAATGGTAAAATCATTTTTCAGTTCAGTCCTTGTTTTGATGAAAGTACCAAACCACGGATTAACCCAAATCGTGTCATTATATTTTCAAAAGAAGTGGATAGGTTACGCAAAAACTGGTTGGAATCTTATGCCAAAAAGAATATATTTAACATTAAACAATCATTGTTACCATCTGTTTTAATTAAAAATGTTGACGGAAATAATATTTCAAAACTTAACAAATCAGATTATATAACATTTCTAAAAAATCGATGGAAAAATATTACTGATTATCAAATTGAACTAAAATTTAGTGAAACAAAATTTTCTCAGGATAGAAAAATCTCGACGACTTCTTTTAGTTTTCAGGAGTCGATGAAGTTTTATGGAAAAAATAGCTGGAGCGCAACGGATATTAACATGAAACTTAAAAAATTTAATGGTGCTTTATTAATTACAGATTTGAAGTTTACTATTGTTGAGTGATTTAGGAATATTGCCCTCCCCATCTTAGGCAACTCGCAATAAATAAACTACCCATCTTACTGGCCTTTTTGTCCGTCTCCTTTACCACAAAAACAGTTGAGTAGAATGACTACACGCCTATTTTTATGGCAAAGAAGAC
>JABHHM010000100.1 GCA_018671575.1 Methylococcales bacterium
CAATTGCACCAAATCTGCACCATTGGAGCATGTTAGTGATTGATGAATTGCTTGAAACCCGCATGAGAAGTGGAGCTGGTGATGGGACTCGAACCCGCGACCGGCTGATTACAAATCAGCTGCTCTACCAACTGAGCTACACCAGCATTGTTGATATATTGCTTTGAAGAGATGGATTCTAACTAATTCTTAATTTATTGGCAATCTTTTGTTGAAAATTTTATTATTGGATCTTCTTTTTTTATGAATTTAGCAATTTCGGGAGGCATAACATACTTTTTTTTACTTCGGTAAGTTAGCCAATATTTTTTATCTTCTTTCAATCGTGACTTAATTATTGTAACAATATTATGTGTTAGCAATTCTTGCTTTCGGCTTTCTGCACCACGAATATTTTTGTACAGACCCAATGATATCGCACCCTTATTCTCTCCTTCGGTAAACAACCAAGACTCCTGATAGCCTTGCGATCTCAAATAATCAATCATATCTATAGATTTTTTCATTGTTGCAGGAGCGGGATAAATAACCCAAAAACCAGATTTTTTCCTAGAGACCTGTTTATTCAGCTTTGGCTTTAGCCCCAAACTTTTAAAAACACTCATTACTTTTTTGGCTTTTCGCTTAGAATTAAAAATACCAACCTGATGACATAATCCTGCTTGATTATTGGCATTAACAATTGATTTTTTTTCTTTTGATACGATTAACCATTCATCAGTAACCTCATCTGTTTTTCTATTATTTTTTTGAGTTTTTACATTGTCCACTTCACTCAACAAATACAACTTCTGCGTCAAAGAAGATGATTCTATAGAAGCATTAGACACTTGAGAAGATTGATAAAACACACTTCCCCATAAAATAATCAACAAATTGGCAACCAGCAAAGCCATAAACAACCACTTCATTATATATCCTCCGCAACCACCAAAACCCCCTTAAACACCAACAACACATCAAGACAGCATGAATATTTGAGCAATCGGCAGAACAATTCTGCATTTCCACCTGTTAAGAAAATATCCATTTCAAACTGCTGATTTGCAAGCACATCATCAATCACACGCTCAATAAATCCAGCAACAGCATTATAAACACCTTTAATAACGGCTTCACTGGTATTATTTGCTAACAAATGGCTTGATAGCAAATCAGACTCCAAAGTAATTAAACTCGTCTGTGATACCAATGACTGCTGCATAACATCTACCCCAGGAATTATCAACCCGCCTAAATGCTCACCAAAATTATTAACCACATCAATTGTTACCGCTGTTCCGCAGTCAACCACACAAAATGCCCCTGAGCATTGTGATTTTGCACCAATCATAGCAACCCATCGATCAACACCTAATTTATGGTATTCCAAATAGGCATTTGTTATTCCAAAATCAAAAGATTTTGTCTCTAAAAAAATTATGGGTAACTGCCAGTTCAGGACAACCCAGTTTTCAATAGATTTTTTTACTTCTTGCTTTCCAACAATAACTGCAATAATCCTAGATGGCTGAGTTAAACTTGACCACTTTTTAAATATTTTAGCCATTGACACACCATTTTCATGTCGCTCACCAGCATAATTAATTAGCTTTTTATCATGAGAATAACAAACCCATTTGGCCCGAGTATTTCCTATATCCAGTAATAAATCCATCATACAAACACTTTATGTTTAAAAGTACCATCCCTAACAGATAAATTTCCAACCTAAGCACAATAAAAAATAATTGAATCAATTTATATTTATAAGGAATGACAATAAATCAAAGAATAACACAGACACAATAAAGTCTAATATAAATTTCACCCAAAACACTTAACAATTCAAATAAGCCATGTAGAATGCACGCAATAATTTTCTACAAAACTGGAGCAAAAATGCAACGCTGGAATGAATTTAGTCTCACCATGAAAATCATGACCGCAATGCTTGTGGGAATGACATTAGGTATTATTTTAAGCCTTTCATTTAATCAGTACAGTGGTCTTTACCAAGGCACATGGAATAATGCTAATGAGCAAGGTAAATTTCAAATATACATAGATAATAATAGCAACATATCATCAGGAAATTGGCAATCGAGCAACGTTAAATCATGTCAAATAAA
>JABHHM010000099.1 GCA_018671575.1 Methylococcales bacterium
CATGTGCTTCATGGTAAAAATTAGATTGCTAAATTATAAATTCTGATTAGCGTTCTGTATCATACTGTCTGTGGTTGATATTGCTTTAGAATTCATTTCATAAGCCCGTTGGGTTTCGATCATATTGACCATTTCTTCAACAATATTCACGTTAGAACTTTCCAGTGCGCCTTGTATCAAACCTCCTGCACCATTGGTTCCAGGGTTAGAAACAGAGGGCGATCCGCTGGACGCTGTTTCTACATAAATATTGTCACCAACCGCTTGTAAACCACTGGGGTTAATAAAGTCTGCCAGTTGAATTTGACCGACATTAGTGGGAGCTGTTTCACCTTGTGAGACAACACCCACTATGCCGTCTTCACTGATCGAAATGGTGTTGGCGTTGGCTGGTAGGGTGATTTGTGGGTCGAGAGTGTAACCATTTTTGTCCACCAGTAAACCTTCTGAATTCATTTTAAATGAACCATCACGAGTATAACCTAAGTTGCCGTCTGGTGTTCTGATTTGAAAGTAACCACGTCCCTGAATGGATACATCTAGCGAATTACCTGTTTGTAATAAGTTGCCTTGGGTGTGTATTTTTTCTGTGGCAACTGTTCTGACACCTGTACCCACCTGTAATCCTGTGGGAGACTTGGTGTCTTGTGAGGTTTGTGAGCCGACTTGTCTGACGTTTTGATAAAGTAAATCTGAAAACAATGCTCGTTCTTTCTTAAAACCAACGGTATTGACGTTGGCCATATTATTAGAGATTGTTGACATTCTTGTCTGTTGGGCATCTAACCCCGTTTTTGCAATCCAGAGTGAAGCGTACATAGCTTGTCTCCCTTAAGTTATCATCTCCGCACATTGCGAAAACCTGTTAGTGCCATTTATTTGGCTGTTAATATCTTGTTTATATAGATGATGCAGATATTGTGCCAGTTATTAAATTTTAGTTCCTTAAAATGGTCTAAGTAATTGAGAGCTTTGCGTGTCATTCTCTTTGATATTTTTCATCATTTTATTCTGAATTTCGTACTGTCTTTGGTATTGAATCATGTTGACCAGAGTTGTTATGGTGCTGACATTACTGCCTTCTAATGCCCCTGACACAATTTTGACGTTTGCATCAGGTGGTGCAACTTCACCTTCATTTTTTAAATACATCATGCCCGCATTGCCTTTAACCATTTGGTTTTCTTCAGGCTTGGTCAGTTTAATTCGGTCTATGACAACCATGTTGGTGTTTTGTTGGCCGAGAGGTAAAATGCTGATGGTGCCATCATCAGCAATGTTGATTTTTTTAGCGGGTGGAATGGCGATTGGACCACTATTATTACCGATGACCTTATGTCCAACGCCATTAGTCAAAAGACCCTCAGCGGAAACTCTAAGATCACCTGCACGAGTATAGCCTTCTTTTCCTTCTTCATTTTGAACAGCGATCCAACCATCACCTTTAATGGCAATATCTAAACTATTACCCGTTTGTTTGATTGGGCCGTTAGTAAAATCAACACCGCCACTCTTGGCTTGGGCATAAATTCGTGTCGGCAGTCCTGGTCCAGTGACGGCTTCACTGGATACTTTGATTAAGTCCTGTCGGAAACCCGTCGTTGAAGCATTTGCCAAATTATTGGTGTTGACGGCCATAGCGGTCATGAGTTGAGACGATCCACTGGTCATAACATATAGCGATCTGTTCATTTTTCTACCCTCTAACTAGTGCTCTAACGGATATTGATAACCGTCTGCGTGAGCTGATTATTTGTTTCTATTGATCGGGCATTTGCCTGGAAATTACGCTGAGCCGTGATTAAATGTACCATTTCCTTGGTAATGTCCACGTTCGAGTTTTCCAATGCGCCTGATCTAATAATGCCAAAGTCACTGATACCAGATTCACCTGCCAATGGCACACCAGAGGTTAAGGTTTCAGAAAAAGAGCTGTTACCTAATTGCTTTAAACCTTGGTCGTTATTAAATTGTGCCAATGCCACTTTACCTAACGTCTGTGACTGTCCATTACTAAAAGATGCACGAATCACGCCAGTTTCGTCTAAATCGATTCCACTGAGCCTACCCGCAGTAAATCCATCTTGATCCAGTTCAGAAACAGCAAAAGGGGCCGCAAATTGAGTGGTTCCCGTCGTTGAATAGTCAAATGAAATTGACAGTGGTGCCGCATCATTGCCCAAGGCTGTTGTGGTTAATACAACATCGTTTGCAGCCAATGGGGTGGCGAGTTTACCATCAGTGCCAAACGTCATTAAGGTTGAAGGATGTCCTGTTGTCGTATCTTGTGTCACTTCTGTTCCATCAATAGCGTATTTAACTTCCCAGCCATTAACGGCTAAATCTGCCGCAACATTACTTTTGATATAATATGCCGTGGTGATATGAGAATTACCCAATGAGTCGAATGCAGTGACCGATGTCGATGACGTGTATGTTGAGCTATCGGTTAAATCAAATAGTGTTGGGTCCAATGCTGTTGCCGAACTATCAAGGTTTAAGCTGATGTCAACTGCAGTTGTTGCAGAGGGTGCTCCTGCTGTGCGTGGAATATTGACGGCTGTAGCTGTGGATAAACTGGTTGATTTAACTGAGCCATCGGTATTGGTTTGAAAGGCTTTTAAAAACTGACCTTGACCATTGACGATATTGCCATCTTTATCAACATTGAAATTACCAGCGCGGGTATAAGTATGCTCTTGGCCTGTTGCACTATCACTCATGACAAAAAAGCCTTGACCACTGATGGCTAAATCCAAGGTGCTCTCGGTAAAGTTTAAATTACCTTGGGAAAATTGTTGTGCCACTTTATTGGCTAATACACCACTGCCAACTGCCGTACTTCCGACGCCTAATGCGCTGAGGGAAAAAACATCAGCAAATTCTGTGCGAGATGATTTGAATCCTGTGGTGTTAGAGTTGGCAATATTATTACTGGTGACGTTAAGGTCTGTTGACGCTGCATTTAAGCCACTTAAGCCTGTGTTAAAAGACATAATGTTTTCTCCGCTCTGCTGTTAAAGATAAATTTTTTTAGATCACTGTGCAAAAAACTTGGTTTTTGCTTGTGAATTAAGGGTCGAGTAAGACTTCTCTCCTTAATCCTAAATTGCAATTGAGGTAAAAGCTGAGTTGAGCAGTTCGTCTGCTCTAACGAAACTTATCCCCTTTATGGAATCATTACTGAATTTGTCGAACATCATCAAATTTGACGGATGACCCATCGGCAAGGTTTAATAAAGTACCTTTGTCGTTATTTAACACCACACTTTTGACACCAAACTGGATCAATGGGTTGAATGACAAGTTTTCTTGTCCTACTTTGCCTTCTACGCTGACTTTATAGCTTCCAGCAGGCATTTGATTGCCATACTGATCTTTACCATCCCAAGAAAAGTCGATATTGCCTGGTGATTGGGTGCCTAGAGGGACTGTTTTAATGAAACCCCCATTTTGATCTGAAATATTTACTTTTAAATTTTGTACGCTGGTATCCAGAGAGACTGCGCCAGTGGTTGCATTTGATCCATTAAAATAGGTGTTGTTACTGGGTACTAAAACTTGTTTTCCCACCATTGACGCCGCTTGTAATGACTGATTGGAGGTTAACTGTTGTGCCATGGATTCAAAATTTTTATTTAATTTTTCAAGGCTGTCAACCGATGAAAATTGTGCCATTTGGGCAATAAAATCAGTATCACTACTGGGTTTTAATGGATCTTGATTTTTCAATTGGGCGGTCATTAGTGCCATGAATTCTTCCTGACCTAGTTCTGATTTATTACTTTTGGTGGTTGCTTTTTGTACATCATTTTGTGTGCGAAGCCCTATTTCAGAAAATGCACTGTTGTCTATAGCTGGCATAATAATTGTCCTTAAATTAAATAATATTGAGTGTTTATTTTCCTAGTCTTAATAATTTGACCAGCATTGATTTTGAAGTATTGGCAACCTGTACATTGGTTTGAAATGATCGAGAGGCTGACATCATATTGGCCATTTCTTCTACCGAATTGACATTGGGTCGATAAATAAATCCTTCTTCATCAGACATGGGATGTCCAGGGTTGAATTCTTTGCGGATGGGCTCATTGCTTTCAATGACATCTTTAACTTTAACGCCAATATTTGGATTTTCATTGGAATAATTATCCATCACGGCGGCAAAAACAGGATGTTTGGCTTTATAAGCGCCTTCACTGGTTGAGCTGACTGTTTGAGCATTTGCTAAATTACTGGAAATGATGCTTAGCCGAATTTGTTGGGCATTCATTGCCGTGCCTGATGTTTCTAATGCTTTTAGTAATGACATGATTATTGCCCCTTAATTGCTGATTTTAAACCTTTGATTCGATCACCTAAAAATCGAATACTGGCTTGATAATGCAAAGCTGTTTGCGTGTAACGGACATTTTCCTGATCACCTTCAACAGTGTTTCCATCAAGAGAGTCTTGGTGTGGGGTGCGGTACATCACGTCATTGACTCCCATGCCGATGGAGGTGTTCATGTTAACGTGTCCGCTGGATGTGGTTCGCATATGTTTATTGTCTTGATTTTCAGCGATAGAATTTAAAATGCCTTTAAAGTCAATGTCTCTGGCTTTGTAATTAGGTGTGTCAGCATTTGCAAGATTAGAGGCGATTAATTCAGCCCGTTTTGCGTGTACATTAATTGCTTGTGCATGAATGCCTAATGCATTATTCCAATTGATAGCCATTTTACGTCTCCTGAAAATTGATACAGGGGTAAATGCATGTCTTGTGCCAAAATGTTATTATTTAATAAAAACAATGGTTTATGCTTTTGTTCGGTTTGTTTGTGAGAGCTTTGCGGTCTGTGCGTCAAAATTTTATCGTTAATTTAAAGTATTGGAAAAATAAAGTTTTTAATAATAGGTGTTTTTTATTTTCACCATGAAGTGCATGAAGATATTGAAGTTTTTTCTTCATTGTCTTCATGTGCTTCATGGTAAAAAAATATACCATTCACAAAATATTTTCCCGTCATGGCATCATGTTTTTGTTCGCTATATTGGCAGAGATAAAGCTGAATTAGCGGTTTATACACTTCAATGATAACTTATACCCTTACAGTATAAATAATAGTTTACTGTTTCATTAATATATTTTTTTGGGTGAAATGATTATTAATTAACAGTTTTATACTATATTAATAGCCAATAGTATCAACTTCACTTGATCGGAGAAAATTTTGAAAACAACCAAAGCCTTAAGTTTATTTCTAAAAATTATGTTGCCAATTGCAGTCGTATTGAGCATTGCAATCATCATTATATTGGTTGTTGTACCACAGCAGTTAGAAAAAAATGCCAAGGCAAATGCCATTGAGTCAGCCAAAGCAACGGTCGATCAATTTAAAGCATTGAGGAAATATTATGTGGCAAATGTCATCAAAAAAGTCATCGGTAAAAGTAAAGTTAAGGCATCCTATAACCATAAGGGGGTAGATAAAACAATTCCTTTGCCTGCAACGATGATTCATGATTTGAGTCAAATTTTGTCTAAAAAAGGGACTAAAATTAATTTATACAGTGCCTATCCTTTTCCCATCAGAAGCTCACGCCAATTAGATAAGTTTCAAGAAAATTCGTGGCAATATCTTAATAAGAACCCTGATGGAATTTTTTCACAATCAACAGAAAGACAAGGTAAACAAAGAATACGAGTTGCCATTGCAGACAAAATGGTTGCTGTTGGTTGCGTTAATTGCCATAACACACATAAAGAAACGCCCCGAACGGGTTGGAAATTAGGTGATGTACGTGGTGTGCTGGAAATTGATTTGTCGATTGATAAGCAACTGGCAAATGGTTTGGCAACCAGTCGTTTTATTGCTTTTTTAATGGCGATGTTTGTTCTTATTATATTGGTGACCTGTTATTTCGTTACAAAATTACTGGTGGTTACTCCATTAGAGTCAATAACTGGGGTGACAAAAAGAATTGCACAAGGGCAATTGGATAATCAAATAGAAATTAAGTCACAAGATGAAATGGGTGTATTAATGCAATCCGTTGGCAATATGCAGGGGAAATTAAAATCCAGTATTGAGTCAGAGAGAGCGGTGGCAACTGAGAATAGCCGTATTAAACAAGCGCTGGATGCTGTTACTACGAATGTGATGGTTGCGGATACCGATAATAATATCATCTATATGAATGGTGCATTGAATCAGATGTTTACTCAGGCACAAGCAGATATAAGAACAGAGCTACCAAACTTTAATTCGGCTCAGTTGATGGGGGCTAATATTGATCAATTTCATAAAAATCCTGCTCATCAACAAGCAATGATTAAGAGTTTAAAAACAGTACATCATGCTGAAATATCCATCGGTGGGCGACATTTTTCATTTGTTGCTACTCCTGTGTTTAGTGACTCTGGAGAGCGTCTTGGAACAGTCGTTGAATGGAATGATAGAACCAATGAGTTGGCCATAGAAAATGAAGTGGAAGAAGTGGTCAGTGCAGTTGCTTTAGGTGACTTAAGTAAACGATTGGTGACTCAAGGTAAGCAAGGTTTCTTTAAAAATATCAGTGATAGCATCAATCAATTGGCTGATGCGAGTGAGTCAGTGATTGATGATACTCTTCGAGTTTTTGGTGCTATGTCTAATGGTGATTTAACTGAAAAAATCACGGCGAATTATCTGGGATCATTTGATCAGTTAAAGCAAGATGCCAATAAATCTATGACTAAATTTATTGAAATTATGGATGATATTCAAAATACAGCCAATGTTGTTAACACGGGGGGCAAAGAACTGGCTGATGCTAACCGATCATTGAATCAGCGTAATGAAGAGCAAGCCTCCAGTTTAGAACAAACTGCGGCTAGTATGGAAGAGTTTACATCTATTGTGAAACAAAATGCTGACAGTGCTGGTCAAGCAAATCAGTTATCTGCTTTTGCTTGTGAACAGGCAGAAAAGGGTGGTGATGTGGTAAAATCTGCTGAACATGCCATGATTGAGATCAGTGGTTCAAGTAAAAAAGTAGCAGATATTATCACCGTCATTGATGAAATTGCTTTTCAAACAAATTTATTGGCTTTGAATGCAGCGGTTGAAGCGGCGAGGGCAGGGGAGCAAGGCAGAGGTTTTGCGGTGGTTGCATCAGAAGTCCGTTTATTGGCACAACGATCAGCAGATGCTGCTAAAGAGATTAAAGGTTTAATCAATGATAGTCTGGTGAAAGTCAATGAAGGTAGTGAGCTGGTTAATGCATCTGGACAAACCTTAGAAGAAATTGTAGATTCTATTAAAAAAGTGTCGAATATTGTTGCCGAAATATCAGAAGCCAGTCAAGAACAGGCGAGTGGTATTGAGCAAGTCAATAAAGCGGTGAGTCATTTAGATTCAATGACTCAGCAAAATGCGGCATTGGTTGAAAAAACCACCGCTTCATCGGAGGCAATACAAAATGAGGCGGAACATCTGGCAAGTTCTATTACGTTTTTTAAGTTGGAAAAGTAATAATGCCTTTACTTTTACCATGATGTTTTTTATTAAAGTTTTATAAAATAGGCCGATAAGATAAAGTAAGTAATATATTATGTAATATTATAGATGAGCAGGTAAAAAATTTATCTTAGGAGATGGAGCTTGGCATATGATAAAACTAAATAAGATGAATCTAATTTATACTCTTTCTGTCGCGGGTTTTGTTCCTGCACCATTTACAAATGCTGATACCTCATCCGATATTGTAATCACTGGTACGATCAGTGAAGTTATTTCTGTTGCCGTAACAACCAGCGATAATAATTTTATAATTACGCCAGGAGTAATTGTTGAGGACCAAAATATTGCCAATATTGCCATCAACTCAAACGATCCTGATGGTTATACGGTGTCATTGATGACCAATAGTCTGCAAGGTAAATTGTATAATGTAGAAAAAGATGAGTTTTTAAATTACACGGTGAGTTATAATGGTAATTCAAATGTCAGTTTGTCTAATACACCAACCGTTGTCGAGTCTTCAATTACACAGACCAGTGGCTTGATTTTAAGGTCGTTGACATTAACCATTCCTGCAGAATCAAGTGTCGGTCGATCTGCTGAATCTTATACTGATACCGTGACGGTTAATTTGACAGGGAAATAAGGGCATACGTTTCGTTTGAGCAGACGAGCTGATCAACTCAGTTTTAACCTAGGAGGCTGTCCGAAAACTCATCTTTCCGCCAACTCTGCGTTAAAAATGGTCTCAAAATGCTCATTTACACACGTAAACTGTGCTTTTTCGACAATTTTATGCCTTGATTTGACGAAAATCTGAGTTCTCGGACAGCCTCCTAGATAAATCAGTAAATTTAACTGATTTATTTGGTTTTAAAGCACAATCTAGGTAATTACTAAAATAAACCATGCAAATATTCCACAAATTATTTTTCTTTCTATTTTCTACTTGTTTAATTATTTATTCATCACTTTCTATTGCAATCATGGCAAGTCCTATTTCAGCCAGTCTTGATATAGAAAAAAAAAGAAGTCATGTTATTACTGTGATTAATGGTAGCAAGACTAAAACGGTGCCAGTGAATATAAGAACCGCAAGCTGGAGTTTGTCCGATACGGGGAAGGAAATTCAAACTCAGACCAAAGATTTGATGGTTTTTCCTCGGCAAATGATTTTAAAACCTGGTCAACAACGATCGGTACGGGTGGCAACGCGTTATAAGAAAAAACAACGGGTTGAACAATCGTATCGAGTGATTGTAGAAGAATTACCCATTAATTTAAAGAAGTCTGGCCAGCAGTCGGGAGTCAATATTCTATTGGCTTATATTACGGCCTTTTATGTGCTTCCTACCGAACCAAAGTCATCATTGCAGTTTTTAAATTTGACTAAGAAAAATAATGGGTTGGCTTTTACTTTTAGTAATCAAGGTAATGCACATACTCATTTGAGGGAAATGAAATTAACGATTTCTCAAGGAGGTCAATCAATGGTATTTACAAAAGATGATGAATTGAAAGACATTAAAGGCGAAAATATATTGGCAAAACACCAAAGGCACTTTTTTTGGCAATGGCCAGCTAATGTTGCCAAGCAATTCAATCTTAAAAAACCGTTGAAAGTGAATATTGAACTTGAATGTGAATATTGTTCATCGACAATATTAAATTTTCAGTCTGTTGTGCCATAGTTGTTTTTTGGGTTCAATTTTCCATGCAACGAGCGTTTGCTATTCGAAGTCTTATTTCTATATATGTCTTTTTAATACTCATTATCAGTTTTTTTTCTGATGACTCATGGGCTGTTGATGTTGATTTAATGGAGCTATTTGTTCCTGTTTATATCAATAACCAGGTATTTTCTGAAATTATTTTATTGATGGCAGAAAAGCCTGAGTTGAATCAGCTTGTATTGGCTGATTTAATGAAAATAATTACTCCTTATTTATCGAAAAATACAAAATCAGCATTGACTAAAATTGCAGAAAATCAGTCAAATATCACTTTTAAAGCTTTGGCTGAACAAGGGGTGATTGCTCGGTTTGATGAAGAATCTATTGCTATTTATATCGATATTACGGCTAAAAACCGTCCAATAAAAACAACTAACTTAAAGCATAAGCTATGGCAACAAACCGCCATTAATCAGGCGATTCTGCCTAAATCGGTCAGTGCTGGTGTTGTATTAATGTTACACAATCATGGCAGCAAGGCATTCGAGATCCCATCAATATTAATTTTGACGGTTATGTGAATATCAATCGTTGGGTTTTGGAGCAAAAATTTTCATTTGAAGACAAAGCAACCGTTCCTTGGCTGCGACGGGAAACTCAACTGGTTAAAGACAATGCTGATACATCGGTGCGTTGGAATGTGGGGGATATTAATTTTTCGACTCGAGGTTTAATGGGAAATCGTACCGTTAGTGGTCTTTCAATAAGGCGATTATTCAATCTCAAGCCTTATGATAATCAACAACCTGTGAGAGATTATCGATTATTTTTAGCTGAAGATAGTCAGGTAGAAATTTACAGTAATGATATTTTAAGAAAAAAAATAGCACTGCCTGCGGGGAATCATGAATTGATTGATTTGCCTTTGTTTGATGGTTTTAATCAAATTCGCTTACATATTAAGGATAGGTTCAATAAAGAACGGGATATTTTATTGGATTATAATCAGGATTTACAGTTGTTAGCCCCTAATGTGAGTGATTTTTTGTTGGTGGCAGGCGTGGTGAGAGAAACCAATAATGAGGGTGAAATTAATTATTTTGGTAAACGCCCAATATTTTCATTGTTTTACCAACAAGGTTTGTCAAATGATTTTACCATTGGTGGACATTTAGAAATAGATAAAAATGTTGTTATGGCTGGCCATACTGGATTGTGGAATGGTGTATTGGGACGGTTGGATTATGATGTGGGGGTGAGTTCAGATGTGCAGTCGGGAGGCGGTGTATTATTGGATTATCAGCTTAAAAAAAATAATCAGTTTTTGAATTTACGCTTGTCGGGTCAAACAGAATATTTTGCCAATATCAGTCAACGGGCAACGGATGTGAATCTTAAATATAATTATAATGTTTCATTTTCTCCGCAATCGTATCATCAATGGCTATTTAATATTTCATACAATAATAGTCAAAATTGGCATAAACCTAAATCAGATCAGTTTCAGTTGAGTTTTAGTCGGCTGATTTTTGCAGGCTCTCAATTTCGCCTTAATATTTCTCAGGTCGATGATAGTTTGGTTGAAGACTTGTCATTTAATATGCAGTTGAGTCATGTACCAGCAAAAAGTCGTTTTAGGAGTCGTTTTAATTATTCTTCCTTAAATCAAAGTAAGCAATTGGATTTTGAATTGGCAAAAATTGCTGAGCTGGGTAACAGTGCTAGTTTGTCTTTGAGTGAGAGTGAAAACCAACAGGCTTCTCAAATTAAATTAGAGCGACATGCTTCAAAATATCAGGTTCGATTGAATATGAACCAAAGCCATCCTGTGAATGGTTCGCAGGCTCATGATGAAATATTGAGTTTTTCGACAGCCATGGTTTATGTTAATGATCAGGTTGCTATCAGTCGGCCATTAGCTGGAAACTCATTTGCATTGTTTAAAACAAAAAATAATATTGAACAAGGTTCAATAGGTCTCATGAGAGGAGGCGGATCATCGGTTATTGATCAATTAAACGGCAGTGATGAGCAACTGATTGTGCCAAATCTTGGCAATTATTTATTGAATCGAATGGTATTGAATATTGAAAACTTACCATTGGATGTTGTTTTACAACAATTAAAATTTGATCTTTTGCCAACTTATCGAAGTGGTTTTTATATCGAAGTGGGCAGTGAAGAACGTTATTTTGCAAGGGGGCAGCTTTATGACAAACATCGCCAACCCATTGCGTTGGTTATGGGAACAATTCAATCACTTCAATTTCCAGAGCAAGAACCGTTGGTTTTTTTTACCAACAGGCAAGGAATGTTTGAATTGGAGGGCGTTAAAATTGGGCAATATGAGTTAATGTTAGAATACCCTAAACCCATAAAAACCAATATTATCATTAAAAAAACAGATGCCAAGGTTATTGATCTTGGTCATATTATGGTTGGTGATTGATGCATAAAATTAAAAGTTATATTCTCATTTTTTTTATTAGCGTGAGTACAAGTCATTGGGCAGAAGCAAATAAATGTCTTATGTTTGCTCCTGCTCAAGCCAATGTGACCTATGATCCGACGATTGATGAAGAGAAAATATTCTCAGGGTTAAACTTTACGGTGTCACGCAAGTTTAAAAATAAGCGTTGTAAATATCAGGTGTTTTTAGCAGAAGAAGGTTCGGAGGATCAAGAAAATCAGCCGTACAGTTATTATAAATCATCTGCAGGGCAAAATCTGTTTACCTCTACCAGTGGTTTTTCGGGTCTAATTAAAACTCGTCGAAAAGGTGGTGTTGAGCAAAATATTGATTATTTTGTGAAATTAAATTTGGGTTGGGTGGCCGCTGGAATCTACATGGACTCTTATGATTTGCTGTTGTATGAGGTCAAAAAAAAGCCGAAAAATTTAACTGTTAGATCAACCTCCACTTTAAATGTTACTGTTCCCAGTGTCGGTTTATTGTCGCTGGTGGATAAGGATGCTCCGTTTGATTTTTCAAGCACAACCAAAGCACTTGATTTTGGTGAGTTAATGCCGAATGAAAGTCAGTCTTTCGATGTTGTGGTAAAAACAAATAGTCAGAATTATTCGGTTTATTTTACGTCCGAAAACCGAGGCCGACTGAAAGGCCAGCAACACCCAAGTGTAATGATTCCATATACTTTAAAAGTTAATGGTCGGTCGATTAGTCTGCGCTCGGCAAGTAGTCGAGTTGCTCAGGGTGGTATGGCTCTTTTTGGTGAACGTTACACCAATACCATTGTTATTGCCCCTAATCTTTCGGGTAAAACAGCCCAGACCTATTCAGACACTATTACGGTTACTTTGAGTGTCGATTAATTTAGGGGAAGCGAAATAAATAAATGTCCAAATTGCTATGCCCTTTGGGTGCAAGCAAGTTGGATGTTTATTTATTGCGCATCCCCTTATCTCAATAGAGATCTAACCTTTTACCCACTGACTGTGTTACTCAAACAGTTGTATCGTTTGACTATGCAGTTGTTTTCGTGCCTTGCCTGCGAACAAAATTTCTTCGCAAATTGTAAAGGTTATTTTTGAATCGTCCCTTGAATAAATTATTTTCCTGCAATGGTTACAGTGACTGTGTCAGTGTAAGCTTCGGCAGATTTTCCAACACTTTCAGTTCCAGAAATATCCAAAGTCAAACCTCGTGAAATTGCACCACTGGTTTGAGTGCTGGTTGATTCTACAACAGTGGGTGTGGTTGAAAGACTAACATCAGACCCTCCATTATAGCTCACTGAATAAGTCAAATATTCATCGTCGGCTGTATTAGCTAATTTGCTGCCATTTCGTGAAGAAGATAATGAGACCGTATAACCGTCAGCATCATTTGAATTAATAGATAAGCTGGCAAGATTTTGGTCATCAATAGCAACACCAGGGGTAATTGAAAAGCTATTTTGATTAGCGGTTACCGATACTGAAACTACTTCACTGATTGTTCCAGTGATTACAACACTACCTGTTGTTCCTGCTTGAATATTGGTTGTAGATGCAAGTCCAAATAATGCAATTGCAGATAATTTTTTTAAAGTTAATTTGTTCATGTTATGTGCTCCCGTTATATCAATTCGTCAGATTATTGTTGTTTTATTTGTTGTTGATAATAACTTTGCAACTACAGTGCCAATATTTTTATTTTTAATCTATTTGTTTTTATGTTGTTGAATAATAATGTTTAATTGTTTTTTTGTGGAGAGGTTTGTTGTGTTGCCAAAAAAATGGCAAGTCTGTTTGGTCAAATTATTGTCGATAAAATAAGGGGTTGATGTTGCTTTTCGTCAATTATTTAACGTTTTTGTTTTTTGCTTTGGAATGATCGTTGGATCGCAAAGAAGAGTTTTGTATAGGCAGGTGAGTTTTTTAGTTATTTTTATCTTCTGCCCAATTGATTTGTCGATATACTTTTAAGAAAGGTTATTAGATTTCCGTTACTTGATTCTATGACTCAATTTTTTCACCAGATTCGTTAGCAGGTTTAAGTAATGGGTCAAGATTGCCTTCTTGGTCCAGTGCATACAAATCATCAAACCCGCCCACATGAAAATCATCAATAAATATTTGTGGTACAGTGCGTCTTTGACTTAATTTAAACATTTCTTTCATTTTATCGGGATGATGGTCAATTCTGATTTCATTGATGTGAGCGATGCCTTTCTTTTTTAAATAAGCTTTGGCTCTAACGCAATAGGGGCAGATGGCTGTGGAATAAACTGTAACATTTGGCATATTTTGTCCGTTTGTTTTATAAGAATTATCTATCTAATTGTAGTAGTCTAACAAGAAACATCAAGCAGGAGGATTTTGTAATTTCTTATCCCAAAAAAGTGCTTTACCCATTTTTGGATCAAGTTCGTAACCATCAAAGCCAAATTTTAAATAAGCTGCTTGAGCAATGTGATTACCCTCTAAAACTTCTAATGTTAATTTGCAACATCCAATTTCTATTGCTGTCTTTTCTGCGGCGATGAGTAGCATTTGTGAAATGCCTTGGCCTCGATGACTTGATTTAACAATGACGTCATGTATGTTTAGCAATGGTTGACAATAAAATGTTGAAAAACCTTCTATACAGTTGATTAAACCCACGGCTGTCCCATCAATGAATGCTAGAATAACGTGAATGTCGCTTCTGTGATTGAGTGTGTGGGCTAAATTTGATTTGACATTATCAGGCAAGTCTTTGTTTCCTCCCATTGGATCTAGTGCATATTCGCTCATTAGACTAATGAGTGCATTAGCGTGACTTTTCTTACTTAAATCAGCTTTTATTATATTTACCATGGTTGCTTTTCTTATTGTCAGAATGTTAATTTTATCCAAAAATAAGGTAAAAAAACAGCAATGAAAATACATCTTTTATCAATTGGTTCAAAAATGCCTGCTTGGATTGAGTCGGGAGTGAGCGAATATCAAAAAAGAATGCCACAGGAATGTACGGTTAAATTGATTGAGATTCCATTGTCCAAATATCAGAAAAACTTATCTCAACATCAAATATTGATCCAAGATCAGGAAAAAATCTTAAAAAAAATTCCAGCCAATACACATGTTGTTATTTTAGATAAAACGGGGCAGTCTTGGGATACCATGAAATTATCGGGTGAATTGGAACAGTGGATGTTTAAAGGTCAGGATGTTTCAATTGTCATTGGTGGCCCAGAAGGTTTTGATAAAAATGGACTGAAAGTTGCCAGTCAAATTTGGTCGTTATCGAATCTTACTTTTCCTCATATGTTGGTTCGAGTAATGGTTGTTGAGCAACTTTATCGTGCTTGGAGTGTATTAAAAAATCATCCTTATCATAAGTAGCACCTGAGGACGGTGCGTTCAACCATCTAAAAATAACATTTCAATTTCATGTTAGGCAACTCGCAACAAATAAACTACCCATCTTACTTGCCCTTTTGTCCGTCTTTTTTGCTACAAAAATAGTTATGTAGAGCGACTACACGCCTATTTTTGTAACAAAAAAAGACAAACA